>JAYVLG010000055.1:0-21436 GCA_043759595.1 Sulfurirhabdus sp.
AATCAAACTATACTCTTTTTCACCGGGACCTTCATCCTCTTTCGTTATCTTTTCTCTATTTGTAACAATTGGTTACGTTTCCGGATGAGAACTAATTAAGTATGGATGCGATTAGAAGGTAAAAACAGGATGGCTTCCAGCTGTAATATAGCCAGAAGCCATCCATGACACTTTGTGGGCGGTTTGGTAAGTCTTAATCTATTCCAGGCATAAAATTAGATTTTTAGCCACTTAAGCATTTCGATATATTGGTCTTTATTGCCGGCTTCAAAAGCTTCAACTTCAATTTTGCGTAATATTTTTTTACCAGCTTCAGTGCTTGATAAGTTGATAAGCGCAGCCCTTAGCTTTTCCACATCGGCTTGACTAACTGATGGCGCTGCTACCATAGCCCAGCTCGGCACAGGTTTGCTCTTGTAAAGAAGGACGTTGCCACGAGCTTGCATGTCTTTTGCGACCAGGGGACCTACAACGGACACATCAGTTAATTTCTGTTGAACCATAAAACTGCCTTGTTCCTGGAAATCAGTATACGAAATTTGTTGAGAGGTCGGATCAATACCAAGGTCGCGTAAGGAAGCTAAGCCTATATAGCTCATAAGTGAGGTTGGCGCGGGCATTGCAAATCGTTTGCCTTTCATTTCTGCGGGTGTTTTTATGGGAGAGTCTTTGCTAACAATAAAGTAAGCATTCAAATCGCCTTTGGCAGATGCCACAAGTGACGAGCCTTTATCTCTTAATGCCAGGCCTACATTGTTGCTTGGACGTACAAATGCGATGTCGTACTTTGCCTTTTTTGGATCACCAACGGGACGTTTCAGATTTTGAAATACCTCAAAGCGCACCGGACGCTTTAGCGCTTCAGAAATATAATCAGAAAACGCTTGGTAACGTTCTTGCCGGTCGTAACTTTTTAGCGGTTCTGACAGGCCATGATTGATACCCATTCGAATAGGCGTATTATCAGAAGCAATGGCTGAAGGTTGAAAAGCCACCAAAAATGAAGTTATCACTAGTTGAAACGTTATAAATTGAATGAGTTTATTGTTGGTCATAAGAGTGAATTCCTGAAATAGTGAAATTGAAGAAAATGATGTAGAGCTTTATCGTCATATTTAGAAAAAGCTTAAGGAGAATGCAAAACTATTTGCCCAGATATTTACTGTTTGAATGATGAGGTTATTCCAGGTGAGCGCTTTGTTTTTAGACGTGAATATTTTTTCTGGATTGGTAAATAGATAGGCGTATGATATTTACGGATATTTAAAGTTTGGGATTCGTTGAGGTATAGTTAGGGGGAAATATTGAAAATTTTTTTCATGCTGGAAATTAAGTAGTGCCAGGTTGTTTTGTTTCTCGGTTAAAACCCTGAAGAGAATAATTCAAGGAGACGGTTTTGCAGGAACCAGAATTTCCAGTTGACGAGTCGCATCGTATTGAAGTACTGCATTCTTTGCATGTTCTGGATACCCCTCCCGAGGAACGCTTTGATCGCATTACTCGGGTTGCTCAACGTTTGTTTGATGTGCCTATCGCACTGGTTTCTCTGGTGGATTCCGATCGTCAATGGTTTAAATCCTGTCAGGGGCTGAGTGCAAGCGAGACACCTCGGTCCATTTCGTTCTGTGGCCACGCTATTCTGAGCCCTGATACTTTTGTTGTTGCCAATACGCTTGCTGACCCGCGCTTCGTCGATAACCAGCTTGTTACGGGCCCGCCAAATATCCGCTTTTATGCTGGGCACCCGCTTCAGGCTGCCGATGGCAGCTTACTTGGGACATTGTGTATCATTGATGATAAACCCAGAAATTTCACACCGGACATGCTGGTTTTGCTTGCAGACCTAGCAGGATGCGTAGAAAGAGAGCTGAACCAGCTGACCTTGATTGAAGCAATGGCAAATGTAGAGGCCAGCCACTTGCAATTGCATCAATCTCGTCAGCAATTACAGCATGTGCTTGCTTGCAGCCCTTCGGTGACCTATACGCTCAATTTAGATTGTGGAAACTCAAGGCTCACATGGGTAAGCGAAAATATAAAGCGGTTTTTCGGTTTTGATGCTGATGAAATATTAGCGGAACCAGACTGGTGGGAAAAGCATGTTCACGACGAGGATCGTGATTCGGCAATTAATGCAATCTTTGCTCTGCTGGATAAAGGGCATACCGTCCGCAGTTACAGAATGCGAAATCATGCCGGGCAATATATATGGGTTCGAGATGAATTACAGATGCTGGAAAATGATGGCGATATTCGACAAGCAGTTGGATCATGGAACGATATTACAGAGTACAAGAAAGTAGAGCGGTTAAAAAAGGAGTTTGTTTCGACAGTCAGCCACGAATTGCGAACGCCATTAACCTCTATCAGGGGGTCTCTTGGTCTTGTTGCGGGTGGTGTGGCAGGTGAATTGCCTCAACAAGCCAAAAGTTTGGTGGATATCGCTTTTAAAAATAGCGAACGGCTGCTAGGTTTGATCAATGACTTGCTTGATGTGGAAAAAATTGAATCCGGCAAAATGAAATTTGAATTTAAACCATCTCGTTTGATGGAAATTGTAGATCAATGTTTGGATAACAATCAGGGTGTTGCGCAACAATACGGGATCAGTTTTGAGATGAAGGAACGGATTTCCGAAAACCTGCAGGTTATGGTCGATGAAATGCGTTTAATGCAAGTGCTCTCAAATCTGTTGTCTAACGCGGCAAAATTTTCACCCAAGGATGGTGTTGTCGAAATTGGGGTCACTCAAAATGGAAAACGATTGCGGGTTAGTGTTAAGGACTATGGATCAGGCATTCCCCATGCTTTCCGGTCGAGTATATTTCAAAAATTTTCGCAGGCCGACTCGTCGGATACGCGTCAAAAAGGAGGAACCGGACTTGGCCTGAGCATCGCCAAGGCAATTATTGAGCACTTGCATGGCACAATTGGCTTCGACACCCTAGAGGAGGAAGGCGCAACTTTTTGGGTTGAATTACCGCAATGGGATAGTGAACCGGAGTCTTAGACTTTGAGAGCCTTATTTCTCGTAATGAATTTGTACTGAAAAGCAATTTATGGCATCAACCCAAGCACCGGCTGTGGTTACTTGGGCTGCTGCTGTATCAGAATAGGGTTGTAAGGGTGATCCACGCATCAGGAAGCGAATTAACAATCAGTGCTTCGAGTTTTTTATCCAAGCCAGAAAGAATAGCCACGCCCACCAAGATAATCAGTATGCCAAACCCTTTCTTTAATCCATCAATATGCTTTAGCACCCAGTCACGGGAGCGGTTAAATCCAGCTCTCGAAGCGTAGGCGATTGCAACCAGTGGCACCGCTGCGCCAAAACCGAATAGCCCAAGAATTAAAGCGCCTCTTCCCGCTCCGCCTTCGCTTGCCACCAGAGTGAGGGTGGAAGCCAGAATTGGACCTGAGCAAGGACTCCAGATCATGCCAAGCAGCCCGCCGAGGGCAAATGCGCCCAGTAACGAACTGCTGTCCAGCTTGCTGGAAGCCTGGTTAGCATTGGCTGCCAATGGGGTCATAAATAGCGTGAAACGTTCATTTAATGCGGGAACCAGCATGACAATGCCGAAGGTTATCAGAAGTACTGCGCCAGCTGTCCGCACTGAGTCAGAATCAATATTTAGCGCTGAACCTAATGCACCAACCAATACGCCCACCAGCGCAAACGATGTGATCATTCCTGCGCCTATCGCCAGTGGGGCAAGGCGATTGTTCTGCACGGCTCCCCCCACCACAAGTGGCAATATGGGAAATACACATGGCGACAGGGTGGTTAAACTGCCTGCAGCAACTGCCAGCCATAGTTCTGTGACACCCGCGCTCATTGTTGCCTCGTCTGTGTTTGTTTGAATTTAATTGTAAATGTTTGAGGTTGTTTCAGCTGAAATAGCTTCATAGTGCACTCTGCAATGCAGCCTTGATTTTTTCTGGAGACGTTTCACCGGCTATTCGTGTCTTTTCGACGCTACCTTTGTACACAATAATGGTCGATTGCATGCGTACACCCAGTTTTCGCTTGAGGGCTTTTTCATTGTCATAGTTCACTACCAATACGGTCATATCGAGGGATTTGTCATCCTTGAAACTGTTCAGTACTTTTGTTTGGGCACGACAGGTAGGGCACCAGTCGGCGTGAAAATGCAATGCAACTGGCAGGTTTGCCTTCTGAGCCTCGTCCAGTGCTTTGGGAGAGTACGGTTGTATTTCTAATGCCTGTGCAGTCAGAACAGTCAGGGCAAGTGCGGAGGTGACAAACAGTTGACTAAGTTTCATGATTTTTCCTGATAAGTATTTAGCGTATGGAATAGTCGCGCTGAGAATTCAAACCTTACAAATATATTTATTCAGGCGTGTCGGGATGGGACAGGCAGATAACCTCGATTCCCGGAATTGGAGAATAAAAGCGATTAAACTATCGGGATTGTTGATGGGATGAGATTGTATGAACGCAATGGATAGTTATTCATGCGCCATAGAGTTTGCTTCTGAACATGAAATAGACGGCTCCGATCAAACATAGACCTGCCCATAAATAGTCGAGTTTTAAAGGTTCTTTCAAATAATAGACCGTGAACGGGACAAATATTGAAAGTGTAATGATCTCTTGCAGTATTTTGAGCTGACCAATAGACATAACGGTGTAACCAATTCTGTTTGCCGGTACTTGAAACATATACTCAAAAAGCGCAATCCCCCAGCTAACCATAGCGGCAATAATCCATGGTTTGTTATTGAGCTCTTTCAAATGGGCATACCACGCGAAAGTCATGAATATATTGCTGCAAAGCAAAAGTGTGATGGCAGTTAGTGCTGGTCTCAAAAGTAGCCCTCAGGATAAAGTCCAAATATTAACAAGTTTGAGTTGGCAAACTAGATGTGAGTAATTTACTGGAAATAATACAAATAAAAAAGGGCGCCCGAAGGCGCCCTGCTTTTCTAATCACGGAAAACTAACCGTGGTAGGAAGGTGGTTACTCGATACGTTCACCGTGCAGCGCAATATCCAGGCCTTCGCGTTCTTCTTCTTCAGAGACACGTAAGCCGATGATTGCGTCAATCACTTTCAGGATAATGAAGGTAGCGATTGCACCGTAGATCAAGGTAGCACCGACACCCAGGATCTGAGTCATGACCTGGCCACCGTTACCCTCCAGCATACCCGCTGTACCGCCGATGTTCTTGACGGCAAACACGCCTGTCAGGATCGCACCAACAATACCGCCGATACCGTGTACACCGAAGGCATCCAGAGAGTCGTCGTAACCCATCATGCGTTTGAGAGATGTAGCACCCCAGAAGCAGATGACACCAGAGACCAAACCGATCACCAACGCACCCATCGGGCCGACGAAACCGGAAGCCGGCGTGATGGCAACCAGACCAGCAACCGCACCTGAAGCAATGCCCAGAACGCTTGGCTTGCCTTTGGACATCCATTCAGCAAACATCCAGGAAAGTGCGGCAGCAGCAGCTGCAATCTGTGTGACAACCATGGCCATTCCGGCACGACCGTCAGCAGCCAGTTCAGAACCAGCGTTGAAGCCGAACCAGCCTACCCATAGCATGGCTGCGCCAATAACGGTCAGGGTCAGATTGTGAGGAGGCATGGCTTCTTTGCCGTAACCAATCCGCTTACCAAGCACGATAGCTGTAACCAGACCAGCGATACCAGCGTTGATATGCACAACCGTACCGCCAGCAAAGTCAAGAATGCCTTTGCCAAGTAACCAGCCACCTGGCCCCCAAACCCAATGGGTAATCGGAGCATAAACGACAATTGACCAGATTCCGATAAACCAAAGCATGGCAGAAAATTTCATACGGTCTGCAAAGGCACCGGCAATCAAGGCAGGGGTGATGATAGCAAACGTCATCTGGAAGGTCATGAAGACTGATTCCGGAATCGATAAACCATTCAAACCGTCAACTGTCAGATCTTTAAGGAAGAGCTTGCTCAATCCACCGATATAAGGACCACCTTCACTGAAGGCCAGACTGTAACCGACGATAAACCAGATCAGTGTAGCCAGCGCAGTAATTGCAAAGCTTTGCATCAGTGTGGCAAGAACGTTCTTTTTACGAACCATACCACCATAGAACAAAGCTAATCCGGGGATGGTCATGAACAGCACCAAAGCGGTAGCAGATAACATCCAGGCTGTATTTCCCGAATCCAGTTTTGGAGGAGGTGCCGCAGCAGGAGCAGCAGTCGGTGCCGCAGCAGCAGGTGCAGCAGCTTCTGGTGCAGCAACCGCTTCAGGAGCAGGTGCAGCTTCTGTGACAGCAGGTGTGGAAGAAAGAGTACCGGGTTCTTCTGCAAGTATCCCGTTACTGAATCCAATTGCGCCCAATAGGGCCAGAGCTGAAATCAAACGTTTCATGATGAACTCCCTTTATAGTGCATCCGGACCGGATTCGCCGGTTCGGATACGGACTGCCTGTTCAAGATTGAATACGAAAATTTTGCCATCGCCGATTTTTCCGGTGTTGGCTGATTTTTCAATGGCTTCAATCACCTGATCAACAAGTTCAGCCTTGATTGCGGCTTCAATTTTGACCTTAGGCAGAAAATCCACCACATACTCTGCACCTCGGTATAGCTCGGTGTGCCCCTTTTGCCGTCCAAAGCCTTTGACTTCAGTGACAGTGATACCTTGTACGCCAATGGCAGATAAAGCTTCACGTACCTCGTCAAGCTTGAAAGGCTTGATGATTGCGGTAACGAGTTTCATAAAAAATCCTCCGTTCAGAATTCGACAAGCAGTGGCGCAAATGCGCTCACTGCAAACTTTTTTGTTTTTAGAAGCTACGTCCGGCGTTCAGGATGAACTGGCCATCACCCAGATTAGCCGTATCAGCATTGGCAAACGAAGTGGTGTTGTCATAGAAACTGCTATTGTTACTCTTGGCATAAGCTACACCAACGTTCCAGCCATCCTTGAAGGTTTTGGTCAAGCCGATTTTGTAGTCGGTGTAATCCGGATTGTCTGCACCGCTGGCAAGCGGTGTAACCAGTTTGGCTTTAACATCCGTATGCCCGACATGAAGTCCCAAGGTTAGGTCATCCATTAGCGGAATGTTGGCGCTCAGATCGATATAACTGGTGCCTTTGGTATCGCTGGTAAACCCGGTATTGGTATTGGCGCCGAAATAGTCAGTGAAGCTGCGGGAATACTTGGCGCTCAGCCATTTGTATGAGACACCTGCGTTCCACTCCAGATTGTTGAATTTTTGATCAGCTCCTGGCGTGGAAGCCTTATTGAAATTAGCGCCAGGATAGTAATATCCATAGAGGCCAGCAGTCCAACCGAAGTCATCATTGATTTTGCCGTTGTAGCCGCCGTAGTAATCCACTTCCAGTGAACCGCCGCTATATTGGTTGCCGCTAATGCTGGAAGCCCACAATCCAGCGTACCAACCGGTGCTGTGAGCATAATCCACGCCACCTTGCAATGCTGGTTTATGCCAGGTTTGCGTCAGACCACGGAAGTAGTAATCTGAAACAAGGGAAACATTGGAAGTTAAGGTGTAAGCTGGTGCGGCTTCGGCTGCAGAAGCCGTGCCTGAAACTGCGAGCAAGGATAAAGTGGTGAAGCCTGCCAGAATTAAAGACTTGGAAATTGTCCGCATGATGTGTTTTCCTTCAAGTAAAAATAATGAAATAATTTAGTTGCATATTCTCTAAAGCATACTTCGTGCCAGATTTTATTTAATTTAAAAACATAGTGTTACTATTTCCAGTGAATTCGTTTGCACATGCCGCGCACTAAATTGATGCATAGCAAAAAGCATGTGCACATTTATGGTGCATCCCTTAAGGGGGTGATGTTTTGGTGCCTGTTAAGCGTGATTTGAGGGATTATTCTTTTGGCATGGTTATCTGAGCGTTGCAATGCATTTTTTGATAAAATGAAAACTTTTAAGGATGAGAAATCATGTTGAATCAAAAAATACTGGAAGAAATTAACAGTAAAGTAAGCGAGCTGGTTTCTCAAAGTCCGGTAAAAGATATTGAGAAAAACATGCGTGCCATGCTGGCCGGTACGTTTAGTCGGTTAGATCTGGTAACGCGTGAAGAATTTGACGTGCAACAGGAAGTGTTGCTGCGGACTCGCGAAAAACTGAACCAGCTGGAAGCGCGGATGGCGGAATTGGAATCGGCTGCAAAAAATGCGCAAAGCGAGAAGTAGATTTTACCTGTTCTGTAATTGCCCTGCCAACGTTCTGACCTTGCTTCGGTTTTCCACTTACATCTGAACTTAGCTGATTTCCTATGAGTCTTGCCATCCTATATAGTCGTTCCCTTTCCGGGATGGACGCGCCTCTGGTAACGGTGGAAGTGCATTTATCCAATGGTTTGCCCAGTTTTACCATCGTTGGTTTGCCTGAAGCCGAAGTGAAAGAAAGCAAAGACCGGGTGCGAGCAGCATTGCTTACTGCCCGGTTTGAGTTTCCGGCACGCCGTATCACCGTGAATCTTGCTCCTGCGGATCTTCCCAAGGAAAGCGGGCGCTTTGATTTACCCATCGCATTGGGGATATTAGCTGCTTCAAAGCAAATCCCGCCGGACAAGCTCGCTGATTATGAATTTGCGGGTGAATTGGCGCTGACTGGTGAATTGCGTCCGATTCGCGGAGCGCTGGCGATGACTTACAAGGCATTTCGCTCTGGACGTGCTTTTATTCTACCGGTTGAAAATGCGCGTGAAGCCTCTTTGGTAACAGATGCGCAAGTATTTCCAGCCCAATCTTTGCTGCAGGTTTGTGCGCATTTATCCGGACAGGAAAAACTGCCCCGGCACATCGAGCAAATAACAGCAACCAGCCAGAACTATGCTGATTTTCGTGATGTAAAAGGCCAGTCTCACGTCAAGCGGGCACTGGAAGTTGCGGCAGCGGGTGGACATAGTTTGTTGATGGTTGGGCCGCCGGGTACAGGTAAATCCATGCTGGCCACACGTTTTCCGGGGATATTGCCCTCAATGAGCGAGGAGGAAGCGCTGGAGTCCGCCGCTTTACATTCCATTGGTAGTGGGGGCTTCAAGACGGAATTATGGCGGAGACGGCCTTATCGAGCGCCACACCATACTGCGTCTGCTGTGGCGCTGGTTGGGGGCGGGAGCAACCCCCGGCCAGGTGAAATTTCGCTGGCACACCATGGAGTGTTGTTTCTGGATGAGCTCCCCACCTTCTAATATTGCCAATATTCTACTTAATATTGACTAATTTTTCGGTAACACATTGTAGATGTTAAATATTTCAGTGTTTTGTTAGTTGCATCAGTTTCAACAATCCTGAACGAGGTGCATTGTGTAGTTGAATATGGGAATTCCTACCGATTTTATTGAAGCCTAATTAAATCATCGGGTTGATTAGTTATTGAATCTAATACATGACTTTAATGAATAATTCAATAATATTGCATTTGATGCAATATTGCGTATAATTACTCAGGAATGGTGAAGTAAACGCGTCTGTAATATTGGAGATTCCACTTAAGTCGTTTTGATCTATGGCTAAGAAACATATAAATTTGGTAGAGTCGCATCTAGTTTCGCCGGACAGTTTTTCATTGCCGGAGAATGATGCCATCCTTTTCGATAACATGATTGCCAAGTGGTCGTCTCGGCGCCGTGGCTCCCTACGCCACCAGCAAAGATCTATCGATCATGATATCGCTGTCGTCCAAAACATGCTTTCGCACGTAGGTGCCGCACCTTGGTATTGGACTGAGGAAGATTTTGATTCCTGGTGCGAGCACATCGGTATCGAGCGCGCCTTAGCCGTGTCCAGTCAACGTAAGTACCAGTCTGCTATACGCGCCTTCTTCGATTACATTGTGGATAACGTTAAATTTAAGAACGATGTACGCCGGAATTATGGCATCGATCTCCAGCAGATTTGTCATTCAGAAAATTGCATTCCCCATGTGAACGAACGTGAACTGACGAAGGAGCGTCCTGCGTTGACACATAGGCAGATCGATACTTTTTTCGATGCCATTGATCGCGCCATCAAGGAAGCTTCTAAATTTCGCTCGAAAGACTTGCGCCCACTACTAAGAGACAAAGCCTTTTTCTTCATGCTCTATGCAGGCGGACTACGCATTTCAGAAAATATTGGTACCAATGTAACTTCTTTTGAACCAAACCCTAACTTTCCAGAATTCGGCGATTACGGTTTCATCAAAGTTTGGGGCAAGGGAAGCAAAGGAAGCGGAAAAAAGTTTCGGCTAGTGCCTGTGACTCATAATTTGCTTCCGAAAATTCTGGTTTGGTACATTAAAAAGGTTCGTCCGTATTTCATGGAGAGTGCTGACGCGAACGAGACAGCATTGTTTCTCTCAGAGCGAGGCAACCGTTTGGCAGTGTCAACGGCTGAGGCTCGCTTCCAGCACGCAATCGATCTCGCTGGTCTCGGCGGTCTCGGATTTACCCCACACAGTATGCGACACTCATCCGTCACGCACGAATCCTTGCGTTTCAGCTTGGAAGCGGTGAGGCGCAAGCACGGTCATGTCTTTGGGGCAACGACGCAAGGATATATGCATGTTCCGGATGAAATGGTGAATGATGAAATAACTCAGGTTATCGGTGCCCAATTGGACCGAATCCTAGGAGTAAACAAGAAAGGAGAAAAAAATGAATGAAATTCCAAAAAAGCGTCTGTCGTGGCGGCTTCGCGTAATGATGGCGGAAAGAAACATAACGACCGCGACCGAATTGCAACGTTTGCTAGAGAAATCTGGTTACCATATCACCAGTTCGCAGCTGACACGTGTCATAAAGGATCGTCCAGATCGCATCGGCACCGATTTGCTCGACCACTTACTAAGTGTATTGAACTGCGATATTGGAGACCTGCTCCGAAGCGACCTTGTATCGGTGGAAGATGTATCAAATGAAAAAGTACCCACCAGTATCATGACGACCAAGTCGAAAATTCGACGTGTGCGTAGAGAATTTGTTACGAGCGAATATGGAGAAGACATTGCTGGGCCAAAAGTGTCAGCATTTCCCCTTCCCAGTAGGAAAATATAAAAGATGCTCACAACCGACCAAAGCTCAGCGAACAAGGCAAAGCCGCTCGCCAGCTGTGGAGGTTGTGGCTGTAAGACACGGCTAAGCGGCAAAAATGACGAACCGTTATGTCGCGCCTGCTCGTTGAAAGGCCGGACGTGCATGCGTTGTGGCAAGGCATTGCCAAGAGCATCCAAAACACTTGCGGATGGGGCCGTTTGTGGTCCTTGCGCAACCTACTTCAAAGAGCCAAAACCTTGTCCGGTGTGCGGACAGATGAGCTTAAGACTATCCCGAAACGTAACAAAGGGTTTTCCAGAGCAGCAGGTGTGTGAGCGATGCCAAAGAAAAGGAAATATCACATGCGCAGAATGTGGTAAAAATCGGCATCCAGCCGGTACCCGCGCTGATGGAAAACTGGTCTGCAAGTCCTGTATGGAAAGGGGAAACAACCCTTTCATATGCAAAACCTGCGGTAAAGAAGGCAAGCCCCATAGCAAGGAAATGTGCCACGCTTGCTACTGGCGTAAGCGTGCTGATGTACGCTTCAAGGACTCGGCTGCTCTTCTGTCTCATGCGTGGACCCGTAACGCTTTCTGCAAATTTTATGCAGAATTGATCTTGCGTCAAAACCCGCATGCGGTGGCCACCACAAAACTGGAGCGCTATTTCTTGTTCTTTGCGAAATTGGATTCCACTTTCGGAGATCCAAAGGCGATTACCGCCGAACATCTGATTGTTGCGCTCGGGGCAGAGGGTTTGCGCCGCCACTCCGTACCATATAGTTTTCTGGCTAAAGAAAAGATCATTCCTGAAATCGCGCATGAGTCCCTCGAAGCATCATCTGAGCGTCGTCGCCAGAAACTTATACTCGAACAAGCGAAGGATGCATGGTACCGAATGCTACTTGAAAGATTTCACGGCCACTTGGAGAAAATTAACGAACGCTATGCAGCGCGAGGCTGGCGTGGAAAAAGTCGACGATTTGTTCCGCGAACTGTTACTTCCGATTTGCGCGCAGCAGCGGTGTTTCTCGAATTTGTGGCAAAAGAGCAACATGCCGGTAGTCTGCAGGAGGTGCAGCAACCAGACCTTGATCGTTTTCTAGACGAACAGAATGGCTACCGGTCAGGAATCCGCGCATTTGTACGTTATCTGAATCGCGAGGAAAAACTATTTCGCAAACTGTCACAGCCATCGGTTACGAGGGGTGTGACAGAGGGTGTGTTTTTGTCCAGGGCAAAATATGAGGGATTATTGAAAGGTTGGCTCAATCCAAGCGAACAAACTTTAAAAGAGTCTTTTATATGTGCATTGATGTTGCTTTACGCGCAACAAGCGAATCGAGTCGTGCGCATAAAACTGTCTGATTTGGCGCATGGGCACGATGGATTGTATCGAATTGCGATGGGAAAAACAGAAATTTCACTGGATAAACGCTTGTGCGAAATACTAGGTCGTTACTTAGAAAAACGTTCCTCGCTTGCGACGATGGAAGATGCTGAAAACAATGAATACCTGTTTACGGGGCGGACATATGGAGGACATCTCACAGAAGCCGCAGTCACTTATTACCTCAAAAAACATAGTGTATCTTCTGAACAGCTTTTTTCTACGGCAATTTATAACGCATATATGGGTGGATTGCGCCTTCCAAAGGTATTGGTCAATGCGTTCGGTATTAGTGCCAAAACTGCGGTCAAGTACTTGAACATCATTGACCCGCAGCTGATCCAGGAAGTAAATGCGAAAACCACTCATGTCTAAATCTTGGTGGCTTTATATGATTGAATGCCGGGGAGGCGGAGTTTATACAGGTATCGCGCTGGATGTAGGGGAACGCTACAAAAAGCACTTGAGCGGCAATGGTGCGAAGTACACTAAGATCAATACGCCTGTGCGGTTGCTTGCAAAAAAGGAATTCTCGGATAGACGCAGCGCGGCTCAAGCCGAATATGCAATGAAACGATTGTCCTCGTTGGAGAAACACCAATGGGCGATGGCATTAGGTGGAATAAACGATGTCGTGGACGGTACGCGCAGTGTCCTTGTCTGATGCATCCAAGACTTGCGCCAGTTTGGATAGCCGCTTAATATGGGATAGGCGCGAATCATTAAACTTGTCACAAAGCACCACACAGCGGTTTTGGTTAAGGAAGCCGATGCTGGCAGCGCGCTCGAATGTTGTGGCAATGGCATTAACACTCTCCCACACCGACTGGTTCTTGCGGCCATCAAAGCGGAGGGTTCTGAAGCCAACGGGTTTCGGTTCCGAAAGAAAATAGGAAAACTCAAAGAACACTGATGGCCCACCATTCACCGGGGTCAGTTCTACCTCAACGTCGCTCTGAAAATCCTTTCGAAAAATGATTTCAGACCGGTAAAAAATTTCGTTCAGCAAATCCTCGAATGCCAAAGCGGACGGACGCCTAGGCACTTGAACAAGACGGTCAAAGAGGTAATCCATGGCTTCTTCCAAATTGTCTTCTGGCCCCATCTCAAGAACGATTTCCCCGGTGGATTTTAAATGCTGTCCCAGTTCAAGCCTGGCGAGTTCGGATATGAATGCGTCGTGATCCCTACCGTCTTCATTGACCAATTGCTGAAACCACTCGACCCATTCGCGGTAAACCCAAGCGCTGGCGTGAGCTTTACGGGAAATGGCGCTGAAAAAACCAGTCTGTAGGTGGTGGTTTTCTATGCCGAGCATTCTGAGGTGGGCGCGTTGACCGTCATGGGCGAGGACGGCGATGTTTTTCCCCTCACCGGAAAGTAGGTCGTCAATATACTGGATGACATGGAAATGTAAGTTCACTGCGACTTACCAATGAATTGGTTGTTATAGAGAACATTAGCCAGCAGTACCTTGCGTATACTCAGCGCATCGGCAAGGTCGCGCTGGAGGCCTTGCTCTACGTTTTTGAAAGCGCTGTTAAAGATGCAACATTCACGGATGTATTCATCAGGTAGTTTGGCTATTCTGTTCATCCATTTCGTCAGATATTGTTCGGTAACATATCCATAGAACGGATGGTGAGATACGATGAGGTCACCACTTCGAAGACGCTTGACACTATTCGTGGGGATGCTTTCTATGCTGAGCAAAGCGTGCTCATGGTCAAACGCGCGGAACACACGGATATGAGGTGTTACCAAACTTACCTTGAGATTTCTGCCGCGATCCCAGTTGCCGATGAAAATGTCAAAAGCGACGGTTGCGCCGACATGGTCCGCATATTCATAGGCAACTTGCGCAATCTGGGACTTAAGCAAATCAGGAAGAGGTAGGCCAGGCGAGTCAATCTGCAGGCTGGCGTAGGCTAAACCATTTCCGGCATGGGTTAGCGCGCCATCGGCTACGGGAATGTGAAGAGTCTGGGCAAGTCGCAACGCGACGAGCTCGTTGTATACGCAAAATGGAGATTCCGGGTTGTCAAACTTGAGGATGGCGTCCAGAGTGCAATATGCAGCCTTAGTAACACCATAGGCTGTTTTTTTGAGGATGCGACGGATTTTGTAAGTGGGTTCAGGCATGGATTGTCATGGATGTCTCTGAAGTTTTACTCGCTATTCTCAGGGGATTTTTTCCCCTTCCCTAATTTTGTTGAAGTGTATCTTGCGGTTGGATTATCCGCAAGTGACTGATTAACAGGTGCAGACGGGCCAGTAGGTTCACTACTATCGCAAATGAATTTTCAACAATGAACTCATTTCATCAATGTTGTCTCAGCGATTCCATTAATCAAAAGCAAACTTTGCGTAGAGTTTCACAGTGCATCTGCGGGTAAGTTATGTATAAAGGTTACCAGTTAATTTTGCTCAGGGTGCCACAATGAGGGCACGATCATTATATGGTGGCAGAGAATTGCCGAAAACAGACGTCCCTACAACAGCATTATTGCCTTCGAGATAATTGTTCAGCACATCTTTATCGGTGAGTGAGACACGGCTCTGACCTGTTAATGAAGCACCAGCAAGCATGGCTACTGCACGGACATACGGTGTTCCATTTACGGTTAATGAGCCGGCAATGCCTCCACCTGGACCAGATGGTGTGTATTGTGGCGAAACCGCGTAGAAAATAAGTTCGTGCCAATCCATGAGCCAGTTTTTGCTGGTGGCGCAACTAACTCCCGGAGCGATCGTGGGACACGGTAACGGACAGTTCGCACTCCAGGCGATTGGAACAGATCCGACCATTACTGAATTCACGACCTGATCTGGAATGCGTCCAGTAATTACAGTTGTATTGTCAGAGTAAAACGAGGTAGATGAGTAACCTGTACCACTAACTGCGTGCGCCCATGGATATAAACCTGTTGGATTTCCAGGATCGGAAGCATAAGTTCGTAGACATGTTCTAACCTGTTGTAAAACACGTTTCTCAACTCCTTCGAAGAATTGGTTTGCAGAGATCATAAGCAGAGTATCGTTGAATGTATCAGTGCGTGATTGGGTAAATGCAGTGTTTGCATCCGCGTTGCTAATACCTCCAGGATCAACATCAAGGTAATTTGTTGCACAGTAATCTTGCCTTAGCGCAGCACCAGTCGTCGCGCATGCCGAGACATTATTTCCCCTCAGTTGCCCCCCAATAGGCGATCCCACCGAAAATATGATTGCTGCGATGTTTCCACTGCCATTTACAGTCAGTGTTCCAACACTGCTTGCTCGATTGATTGTTGCTGCATCAGCAGTGAAATTCCCGTCCACGGCATACCACAAGGCTTCACCATATCCATCATGCAGATCATCAATTCCAAGTGTACGCCATGGTAAACGTCCGATACGAAGCGCATCACTATTACATGACGTCATCGCTGTGCCCTCGGTTGCAGTACCTGCAAGAGCTGGATCTGCTGGGCATGGCAAAAAACCGCGGGTCGGATTTGATATTGCGAAACCAAGTAAAGCGTCTTTAGCTTCTGCTCTCGCTTTAACACTCATTCGATCATGTGCCTGCTTAACCAAGATAGTGTGATTATTAGCAACCCCGACAAATACCCCGAGACCTACTGTGATGAGTAATAGGACAAAGATTAGCGCGGCAGCACCATGCTGGCGGTTGTATAGCGTGTTTATCAGGTACTCCCTCTCACGTGATTTGTGCATTTAGGAAATGCAATGACTAATGAATAAAATAGAAAAGTTCATCACTCGCCAGCCGTTAAGTGCAAGTGCAGATTGATATTCATCATATATTTTAACAGTGTATTGCTCTACTTTGCTGCTGACATCGTCAACGAAAACTTTTTTGAAATCGGCCTTGGTCAAGTGCGATATGGCAATGCTACTTTTAAGCATTCGCCCCAGAAAACAACATTAATAATTAAATCCTAATCAGGTATTCTTCGAATCAACAGGGCTTGCACTTGAAACTTGAATCCGCTCAATATATAGGGGTTATGCAAAGGCTGTTAGGTACCTGTCCCGGGAAGGCTGCAGCTTTTAAACATTCTTCATCAAAAAAAGATGAAATACCTTGCTATTATCAGGATCATATTCAAATACCACCATTGCGAGTTCAATGACTTCATCCTTGTCATGACTCAGCCCTGTGCATTCTGTATCAAGCACCAACCCCTTTTTGAGCATTTTTCCATCTGGTGGGGCATATGCTTCTCGGATTGGAAGTCGTCTCAGCACTCTGTAATCTGGATGTTCTTCAAGCCGTTTCGCCAAGGATGGGTAATCAGCATCTTGTAGGGTTTCTTCAGACATACGCTGCTTTAAGCAATAGAAAATGTCATTTTTACAGCTGTTTCAATAATGGCACAACAAATTTTTAAGATAGCATCAGAGAGATTAACTGGGCGTGGCGTGATGCCAACAAACGTTTCGACAGTATAGTGACCATCAGCTAAGATACAAGCATGTGTGGACGCTACATCCTTTATGGATCACCCGCCAAGTTCAAGGAACATTTTGCCACAACAGGCGAACTGGATTTTAAGCCGCGTTACAATATCGCGCCGACTCAGGCGGTGCCTGTGGTTCGTCTCGACGAGACAGGCAATCGAGTATTTACGCTGGTCCGCTGGGGATTGATTCCCTCCTGGGTCAAAGACTCTGAAGAAATTCAGCATCCCATCAATGCCAAAGCAGAAACAGCTGCCATTAAACCGATGTTTCGTCATGCCTATCGCAAAAATCGTGTACTAGTTCCAGCAAATGCATTTTATGAATGGGTGCCGAAGAATGGCAAACAGCCTTATCTAATCAGATTGCGCGATAGTGAACCGATGGGGATGGGGGGGGTGCTGGAACACTGGCAAGGTCCTGAAGGTGACGTGATGACTTTCACCATTCTCACCACAGAAGCCAATTCACTGATGGCCAAGATCCATACCCGCATACCGGTCATTATTCGGCCAGAAGATTTCACTGCCTGGATCGATACAAACCTCACTGATGTCACCAAAATCCAAGCCATGGCCCAACCTTACCCAGACAAATTAATGGAAGCCTATCCTGTTAGCCGTAAGGTCAACAGCCCACAGCATGACTCGCCGGATTTAATTGAGCCAACTCAGGAATGAAATTAATATTGCCATGAATGAACCAGAACTCATTTCCCCACCTCTGCGACTGAAAGAACTTCAAGCCATTAAAGAAAGTCTGCGAACCGAGTCGCAGTGGGATGAGCTCAACGAACTTGAGATTTCACTTACATTTGCAAATCGAAAGATGGTGCCTGAGAAAAGCGTTCGGCGCCACACTGCCGCACCCACTACTCACCCTACCAAGCCCGGCAACGGGGTGCGGCAGAAGAAACCGGTTATGAAGACTCACAAACGGTCACCGAAGGTGAATGTAGCTTGACGGGTGCCACCGGTACACTTCACCAATCGGATAACCAACCCAGGTCGTGTAAAAACACAGTGGAATAAGCTTGTCACAAAACGCCTCGCAATTGGCCGTGGAGCTATGCTTAGTCATTCGTTTGGCAGCAACTGACACTTTTATAGCGTTTGCCGATCCGCAACAGCCCAAAGTTTTCAAGGGCTGTTAGTTTTTCTGCATTGAAATAAATATCACTGGTTAGGCCGGTGCGCGTTGTTAAAAGCGCCGCAGGCGTATTGTCCACGGCAAGCAGCGGGTTTTTGGTTGTGGGATTGTGGGCAAAGCGCTGAAGCGCGTTGCTCCTCTGGCGCATTGTCTACAAATCCACAGCCAGTGGGCTTTCTGATTGGTTTTGGTAAAACTAAAAAATGTGGCAGCAATACCAGAGGCTGGGTTACAGTGATTCTTTTTTAACGGGTAATGGCAATGGCTGATCTTTCCCTATTCGACCAGTACAACAAGCTGGCAATCCAGCTCATAGAACAAGCTACTAAAGACCAACTAGCAGAATGTGCGCAACTCCTTGCGTTGAATTTAGCACACTACCAAGGCAAATTCGGAGAAATACCGTTGGAGGAAACGCTGGCTACGTTGGGCGCGGGCGTGCCTAACGATGAACAAGCCAAAATGCTGGCTGATGGCATGGAAATATTTGTCGGGTTGTTGGGAAATGTGTGTAGTGGGATAGGTGAGGCGAAGCACTGATGATAAGAGTGGCCTAAGCATGTGAAGGCATGTTGGTTTAGAATAATGTTCACCATGATCGATCTCTGATCGACCCCAATCGGAAGTTCAGGGTGTGCGCGCCGATAGTCACATTTTCGGCCATTGCTGCCGGTCGCCCCCGTCTGAGTTAGATTGGCTATGAATGACGGCTTTGCGGCAGGCAATTCGCAAAACGCAATTCCCGCAGTGTGTCAATTTTGGACCGACAATCAACTGTGGTTGCATGTCCGTTTCTACAGCGTAAGCGGGCACCTATCAGGCATGTACATCCACACCGTAATTTATTCACTCATAAAATATATATAATTTCGTACTTTCGAAACCGATGAATAGGTGAGTGCAGTCAAGCATGATTTGTGGTTGGAGAATGTTCTGACCAATTCATCAAATTTCACTAACCATAGGATTTAATTGCCCAAGTTATTCCTGCTTCCCAGCGCCATTGGCCCTGATCGGGTTCGGACTCCGTCGTTGCTATATTTCTAGCCATAACTCCTGCTATTATCAAAACTGAAAACAATTTGGAATTTATATTTGGCTTGAAAATCATATTTCATAGTGTCATTTTGACAGAAGCACTACGTTAGCTGACTAGAAAGTCTTTCCGAAGAAAAAAATGTAAAGAAATTCGACTTTGGCTATTATGAAAAAAATAAATGTACTGGCGAAAATCTCCAAAAAAATATCTAAATAATATAATAAATCAATTGATTGCTGCATTTGTCATTAAAGTTTTTCATTGAGTCTGCTCCACCCATATATTATTTCCTTTACCAAATTCGCAAACCACATAAATTACAGAAGTGTTTCCAGGTCTATGTTTGGCTTGGCTGTGGGTTTTCTTTAACCCTAAACCAGGGGCTTTCTTAACTACATTGTAAAAGTGATTTTTACCACTAAAATCATATAGTAAATCAGGTCTCGCTAGTATGCTGTAAGCATTGCTTCATTTATGCTCCTTTGCTTGATTGCTTAAGTTACATGGATGCTAACGTAGTTTGCCACCTAGCTGTAATTCATGGTTTAGTCTGTATCGTTAACGAAAAGGGAAAGTGAACATGAATGTTTTGCGAAAATTTATTCTGATATCTGTCACGGCTTTTAGCTTTACCTCGTTTGATGTATCTGCGGCTGTTGATCCAGCAGCAACGGTCGTGCTTTTACGTACATCGTGCAATGACGGTTCCGGAGGCACATTAAATAACTGTTTTACGGCTACAAGTGGACTTGTCAGTTGGATCACCAGCACTCGAAGCCCAAAACCAAACGCTTCAGCACCGCTTACGGTTCAGATCGGCCCTGGTGCATTCAGCCCCTTGAATCTTACTTGTAATGCTTCCGCCGGTTTTACAGGTTATATCAAATTCGCTGGAGCAGGTCGCTCGCTATCGAGATTTGTTCTGCCTGGTTCGGGCTTCGCTATTTCTAGCCCGGCTGTTATCAAAAATTGTACAGGTCTCGCCTTTTCTGACCTCAAAATGGAATCAAGGAGCTATGGATACATAGATTGGAGCGGTGGTGGTACATCGGTTTGGGAAAATGTGGATGTCTCCGGACAGAGCCGCGGCTGGTTTGAGACATCATGCGGATCGCAACCAGGGAGTCACTACTGGTTTAACAGCCGTATTTCCTCAAGTGGATTCGGAGTAAATACACCATACTTAGCAGGCTGTGATAAGAGTTGGTTTTACGGATCTGAAATAGTGACAGGTGCGCTTGGGCCACTTTTAGCAGCCGGTGGACCTGCGGAGCTACATGTGTATGGCTCAAATCTACGAGTCGATGATTCTGATACTTCTAATGGACCAATTAGCGGCAATGTCGCCGTCGCGACTGCATCTAGTAATGCTGCAATTCACATACATGGAACTGGAATTGACGCGTCTGGAGGAGTTGGTCGCACTGTAAAAGTATTGTCAGCAGATTCAGGAGGTTCTATTCACGCTGATGTCTCTGCGTACAATCTTAGCGCGGGTTCGGGGGGAACCGTAATTCGGATAGATAACGGAGGTGGTACTGGTCATGTCCACGCACCGTATCTCTGGCAGCACATTCCTGACCCAGCTACGATCCCTAATTATACTTCCACGAACGGCGCGGATCAGTCAACTGTTACCTTAGGCACAAGCGACGGTTATCCGCATTCTATCGTCTATAGCTCAAAATGCGTCAGCACGACCACGGCTGCCACACCATGGTGGGACCCTGTAGATAAGATATGTCGTTAATCTAAATGGAATTACTTCGATCGACTTTGCATCTGGAGTATTTTAGAAATTCAGGAGTTATAGAGTTAAATACGACAAATTCATAATTTATCAAGGTAAACCTCCGGCTATGCCGGAGGACTCTCCAACGTTTGACCTATACGGCGGTCGCCGTGAATCTTCTTTCTTGCCCAAAATTAAAGTAAACGGAAGATAGGGTGCACATCTTTATATTGTATTTCACCCGTTCGTTAGCAAACGTAGCTTGGGTAGCCACTTGCGGCGTATTACAGATGATTGCTTGTTGCTGCTATTCTGACCTTCGGCGAAAAGGTGATAACAGTCTCTGAAGGGTCGATAGTGACGATTGTCGAACGGCGGCTTTGAAGCGGGCTAATTTTTTTGAGTACCACAAAACTGAACATCCCCGACAGCGGACAGTGGCGAACTCACCTTCCCGACCTCTTAACCGTCCGTTGTCGCCATGTCGATGATGGTCCGCAATGCACTCAACAAAGGCCATCCAGTTTGCTAAATTCTTTCTTATTTCATTTCAACTACACCACCAGTTATTGATTTGAAGTATTATTCATTAATATGCGGACAGGATAATTTATGGAGTTGCGATGAA
>JAYVLG010000056.1:0-7227 GCA_043759595.1 Sulfurirhabdus sp.
AATCAAACTATACTCTTTTTCACCGGGACCTTCATCCTCTTTCGTTATCTTTTCTCTATTTGTAACAATTGGTTACGTTTCCGGATGAGAACTAAATAAGGGCTTATAACTTATTGAACGTCATCATTTAAATTGTGATGGCTGTATTTTATTTGCGTGACTATTCAGTCACTTTTAAATCTGAATAACAAAGGAACTTTATCATGTCTCCCATAACTGAATTTCGGCTTTTCAAGCTGATTTTGGCATCGCTGGCACTTGCTGCCATGGTTGCTCCGTCAATTTCCAATGCTGTTCCCCTTTATGCCCGTCAGACTGGTCTGAACTGCGCCTCTTGTCATAGTGGTGGTCAATATCCGGAGCTGACACGAACCGGACGAGAATTTAAGCTGATGGGTTACACCATGGGCACGCGCCAGAATATTCCACTTGCGGCAATGTTACAGGGGGGTATAACCAAAATTAACAATTACAACGGATCTGCAGATCCGGCGACTGATTTTGCCCATGATAATTCCTTGCAATTGCAACAAGCCAGCATTTTTACCGGAGGTAAGATACTTGAAACTGTCGGTGCTTTCGTGCAATGGACCTACAATGGTGTTGATCACCATTCACAAATGGATAACGTGGATTTGCGTTATGCAGACAAAGCCAAGGTGGGTGGCAAAAATCTGATATATGGTGTTTCAATTAATAATAATCCTTCGGTTCAGGATGTGTTCAATACTACGCCTGCATGGAAATTTCCGACAGCTGGCCCAGGCGGAGCGTTTCAGGGTTATGGCTCCAGTACATTAATCGACGGTACGCTGGCGCAAGGCGTAGTGGGTGCAGGCGCCTATGTTGACTGGAATAACCTGATATATGCTGAATTAAGTGGATACAAAACCGCAGACGGAGTTTTCTCATTCATGCGTGCTGGCGGTGATACCGTCGCTAATCGATTCCCTATAAAAGGAACTAATCCTTATTGGAGATTAGCTTTGCACGGTGATAGCGGCCCACATTCCTGGGAGGCAGGGGCGTATGGTATGGAAGCGGATGTTTATTCCGATGCTACAGATTTTAACAGCCCAATTGATCGTTATAAGGATCGTGCGCTTGATGCCCAATATCAGTTTTCTGCTGGCAAGCACCGCGTCACTACGCAAGCCACCTGGATTCACGAAACTATAGACTGGAATACAGACGCAATTGCCAATACTGTGAGCAATAATTCGGATACGCTGGATACCAGGCGGTTAAAGGGCAGCTATTTTTACAATAACAAGGTGGGTGGGAGCGTTGCGTATTTTTCTACAACGGGCAGTCAGGATGCTTTGCATTATGCGAATAACACGAGCATGACACCAGATACATCAGGCTATATCCTGGAAGTCAGTTACCTGCCGATTGAGGAGATCAGATTGGCTTTGCAGTATACGGCCTATAACAAGTTCAATGGTTCATCTTCTAATTATGATGCTTCCGGGGCGCTCACTGGACGTAATGCAAAAGACAACAATACCTGGTTTCTTTCCACATGGTTTCTGTTCTAAGGTGGCATGATGAAAATAAAAATAATTTTTTGCACTTTCGCGCTATTGTTGGCAGTTCCGGCTTTTGCTCATTCCGGCAAGGCAATATACGAGCAGACTTGCGTTGCCTGCCATGGTAAAGGGGTTATGGATGCACCAAAATTAGATGATAAAGAAGCTTGGGGCCCACGTTTGGCTCAAGGGAGAGCGAAGCTGATAGAGCATGCTGATTACGGGTTAAATGCCATGCCTGCTCACGGTGGCAATGACGCATTTTCTGAAAAAGACATTGAAGCTGCGGTAGATTATATGGTTGATCAGGTAAATGGTTCTTCCACTAAAGAGTCGAAGTAACAACGTTTCTACCTGTGATGTTCTCAAAAATTGAGTTGATGCCTTCAGATCGAATGTTCGGGGTATTTTCGTCAAGTCTTGAAGGCCCGGCTATATGCCGGGCCTTTTTATTAGCAACCTATGGGTGTTGTAACTTAATTTAACTTGCTTCCCAAGCATGTATACTTCGTAAACCTGTTGATATCTGTAATATAAAGGTCAGGAGGGTATGGGCGAGGCAAATTCTATTTTCATATTTTTATGCGTTATATCGATTAAGGTTCCTTGGTTTTTAAAATGCTGTATCAACGTTTTTTTATAGAAATATTTAATGTCAGGCAATATTGAATCCCATCTACATCACAACCCCGATGTGTGGGTGAGCAATATGCCGGTTCTTGATGATTATTTTGTCATTCGCATTAACCGGAAATTGTTGATTGCGATGGCTGCATCGTTGTTGCTGCATGTGATGTTTTATCTTTTTTTTCATTTTCAGAAGCCAAATGATATTAACCCAATTAACTCAGCGAGTAATGTGCTTACCGTACATTTAAACCCGATAGCACCATCAAAAAAAACGACTACCCAACCTGCCAGTCATAGCGCTCAGGTTCAAGCTCGGCAACATCGCGTACAACCAGTGATTACAGCAAAACCTGCAAAACAGATTCCTCCCGCTCTGCCTGATAAACCGGAAATAGTAGCTATTCCAATTAAACCAGTTGTACCATCATCGACTAAATCCGTTGAAGAGGAACCCACTGATATGGCCAGTTATGTCAAAGCGGCCAGAGCCCGAAGACAATTGGCTGAACCTGGAAATGATGCTGCCTCACAACCTTCTGAAGAAGAAATAAGAAATGCAAATATCAGTCGCAATCTTCAGCAGCAGGGAGGCGGGGGGATATTTCAAATTATGCGTGTTGGCACACGCAGTGCGGTTTTTTCGTTTAGGGGCTGGGACAGCAATTACAATAATGGCAGACGCGAAGAAATTGAAGTGCAAGCGGATGCAAACACAGACGTTGAGCATGCCATCATACGCAAAATGATAGCCATCATTCGCCAACGCCACAAAGGTAATTTCAATTGGGAATCTCAACGTTTAAATCGTGTTATCGCTCTTTCTGCACGTGTGGAAGATAATGCCGGATTGGAAGACTTTATGCTGCGTGAGTTCTTTAAAGCCGGGCTGAGACCATCCGAGCAATAGCGGTAATCCCCTCAAAAACACAAATCGTGAACATTCGTTGTTAATGATGTTGACAACATATGGATTAACGTATATATTTTTCACATGTTAGATTCAAATCAATTTTTTGATATATTGGCTGATGAGACCCGTCGTCGTGTCTTGGTGCTGTTGCTTAAATCGCAAGAGCGTTGTGTCTGCGACATCTTCAAGATGTTAGGACTTTCTCAGCCAAAAGTATCGCGACATCTGGCTGTGATGCGGGAAGCGGGCGTTCTCGCAGCGCGTAAAGAAGGGACGTGGGTGCATTATCGCATTCACCCGCAATTGCCACTTTGGGCAGTGCGTATCCTCGAGTCGATGGTTCAGGGAATTGGTGAGTTGCCTGTTTATGCGATAGACAATGACTTGTTGAATGCACAGGAAACAGGTATCGCTTGCTGTAATTAAAATTTTTTACTCAAATATATACGTTTTGGTGTATATAACAAAGGTGCGATGATGCGTAAAACGGTTCTTATTTTGTGTACTGGAAATTCCTGCCGCAGCCAAATGGCCGAGGCCTTGGTTAATCATGATTTGGGGCCAGACATTCGTGCTATTTCTGCTGGCACCAGCCCAGGTCCTAAAGTGGCTGATGGCGCGATTGAAGCACTAAAACTTGCTGGTGTTTCTACAGAAGGGTTAAACCCCAAACATGTTGATGCAGTAATAAATGATGCTGTGGATCTGGTGGTTACCGTGTGTGATAACGCCAAGGAAAGCTGTCCGGTATTCCCTCGCCCGGTTCCTGCCATCCACATGCCTTTCCATGATCCCCATGGAGAGGCGCTGGACAGTTTTGAGCGCGTGCGTGATGAAATTCGTGCCAAATTGCTTCCCGTTATTCGGGAGCGTCTTTCGTAGTCCATTGATAGGAGATAGCCATGAAACGATTCCATGTTCACGTGTTAGTGAAAGATTTGAATGAAAGTATTCAATTTTATTCGACCATGTTCGGTCAAAATCCAACAGTACAAAAAGAGGATTACGCAAAATGGATGCTGGATGATCCGCGCATTAATTTTGCGATTTCCAACCGTAGTAGCAAGGAGGGGGTGGATCATCTGGGTATTCAGGTAGAGAGTGAAGAAGAGCTATCTGCAGTTCAGGTTAATTTGAATCAGGCGACCAGTTCCGTAGTGGAACAAAGAGACGGTACCTGCTGTTATGCGGAATCCAGCAAATACTGGGTAAAAGATCCTGCCGGTATAGCTTGGGAGGCATTTCATACGCTGGGTAGCATACCTGTGTTTGGCCTGGATGAAGTAACTGACAGTTCAGAAAAACCAGCGCTCAACAAAAGTGGATGCTGTACGCCTGTATTTGGGAAATCCGGCTGTTGTTGATGGGGCATATTTGCTTCCTGTTAGTAGCTTCTGTGTAAATCTCACTTGGCGTTTTTTCAAAAATTGCGATATGTCAGTGTTTATTGAAAGCAAACGGTTAAGGCGTTCAGGGTTGAATTTTAGTACAAGGATATGGCATGACTGTCCAGTGTGAAATAACCGCTCAAGCGGAAAGCGGTGCAGCGCTTGGTTTTTTTGAACGCTGGCTCACGCTATGGGTCTTTTTGGCCATCGGGCTGGGTATTGGTTTAGGGCAATTATTTCCTGGCCTGTTCCGTACGGTAGGTTCGATGGAAGTGGCTCGGGTCAATTTGCCTGTGGGTGTGCTGATATGGGTCATGATCATTCCCATGCTGCTCAAGATCGATTTTGGCGCGTTGCATCAAGTCAAGCAGCATTGGCGTGGCATAGGTGTAACGCTGTTTATCAACTGGGCAGTGAAACCGTTTTCCATGGCGCTACTGGGTTGGATATTTATCCGCCAGGTGTTTGCACCCTATTTGCCCGCCGATCAGCTGGATAGTTATGTTGCCGGATTGATATTGCTGGCCGCAGCACCTTGCACAGCCATGGTGTTTGTGTGGAGTAATCTGACCCGGGGTGAGCCTTTGTTTACCTTGTCTCAAGTGGCTCTCAACGATGTGATCATGATTATTGCTTTTGCGCCGATTGTTGGGCTCTTGCTGGGATTGTCTGCGATCACAGTGCCCTGGGATACCTTGTTTCTTTCGGTTGCGCTGTATATTGTTATTCCGGTAGCAATTGCCCAGATTTGGAGGGCCGTATTACAGAAGCATGGCCCTCGCGCCATGGAAATTACACTCAAACGTTTACACCCGCTTTCACTCTCAGCGCTGTTGCTCACCTTGGTGTTGCTGTTTGGTTTTCAAGGCCAGGCAATTCTTGAGCAACCTTTAGTGATTGCCATGCTGGCTGTCCCGATCCTGATTCAAGTCTATTTTAATTCAGGTTTAGCCTATCTGCTGAATCGCAAGTTTGGTGTGGCTCATTGCGTGGCGGGGCCATCTGCATTGATTGGGGCAAGTAATTTTTTTGAACTCGCGGTTGCTGCGGCGATCAGTTTGTTCGGATTTCAGTCCGGGGCGGCACTGGCTACTGTAGTTGGGGTGTTGATCGAAGTGCCGGTTATGCTTTCTGTTGTGCGCATCGTCAATGCCAGCAAGAATTGGTATGAATATGGGCAGAAAACAAAATAATTAAGGGCACTGTCATGGCAAATGGTACCAAATTCAGATTGAAAAAATCGATGGCATTGCACAGGTATTGAGCTATGGAGTGATGCCGACACCAGGAGTGGTGATTTATGGAAAAGTGGAGCATGTGTCGACGGTATGCCGTCCCAAAGTAACGATAGAAAGCTGGTTGTAATCGCTGCAGAAATACCGCCTTGTGGGTGGCACCTTGCCCAACTGGGTCTTACAATAAAAATTTGTATTTATGATATTATAATCATATAGATATTTGTTTTAACGTTTTTCATATTCAAGGTGTGTCGTGGAAACTCCAGAAAAAGCCAAGGTGTTGATTGTTGACGACGACTCTATGATTCGAGATTTGCTCAAAAGCATATTGCGGCACGATGGATTTGGTGTGGCAGGCGAAGCGAATAATGGGGAAATGGCCATCAGTATGTGTAACATGATGAAAATTGATATTGTGTGTCTGGATATCAATATGCCAAAAGTCGGTGGAATAGAAGCGCTTGAAGTCATTAAGAAGGCTCACCCTGAGTTGATTGTGGTGATGATCAGTGCAGATGCCAAAATGGATGTGGTTCAAGAAGCAATCAGTAAAGGGGCGACTGGATTTATCGTGAAGCCTTTAACCCTGGAAAAGTGATGGATACACTGAATCACTGCGTCAAATTGTTACCATCTCTTGAATAGTAAAAGAAAGTTTTCTTGCGGATTTTGATATGAAATTGCTTTGCTGAAGAAGCTTTTATAAATAATAGACAAATCAAATAGACACAGCGCTACGCGCTGGTATTGATAACGCTCCCGACTGAACTATCCCTGATGGGGCGATTTTCAGTATTGGCCGGATTTTGATCAAATGGCTGAATTTGGGACTGTTTGCTCATTTCTTGAGAATGGTTAGCCCTCTCTGTTTGCAAAGCTGTTGCATCCAGGCGCGCCTGAATGGCATTAATTTTACCCTCTATGGCCTGAATTTTAGCTTTCCCCTCGGTAGTTTTAGCAGAGTCGCAGTTAACGCAATCTGATAATTCCTTTTGAAGGCGCGAAAGTTGAGCTTCCAGGCCTGCAGATGCAGGGCCGAGACTCGAAGCGCTGTAAGCCTGAGATAACCCGGTTGCCTGTATCACCTTGCCTCCTTCATTGTGCTAAGACCTATGCACTAGTATTAATGATACTTCCGACTGTACTGCCCGGAACAGGCCGGTTTTCAGT
Organism: Sulfurirhabdus sp.; assembly: GCA_043759595.1. Classification (GTDB taxonomy): domain Bacteria; phylum Pseudomonadota; class Gammaproteobacteria; order Burkholderiales; family SMCO01; genus Sulfurirhabdus. Next base: position 6,869 of record JAYVLG010000056.1, read on the forward strand.
GCTGGCCTGACTTTGGTTTGCTTGTTGAGTTTCCAGTTTTTTGGCAGCTTGCTGCGCTTCTTCAGCTCTTTTTATCTGAGAAGTTTGGTTAGTGGTTGTGAGCGCCGCGATATTACTAACCTGGTGAGATGTGGAACCGCTAATTTCCATGTGCTATCTCCTTATTATCCTAGAAACCTCAGTTAACCGCTAAACTTAACATTTAACTAAATAATTTTAATAGTATTTTTAATGATTCTCTGGTTCACCCGGTTGGTGAGACCGCTATGGGTTGGATTGCACAGTTTTTGGATCGCAGGGAGGCGTTGCAACTCCTTGAAATGGAATGACCATTCTGCGTCATTGCGCCTTGCCCTGCG
>JAYVLG010000057.1:0-4710 GCA_043759595.1 Sulfurirhabdus sp.
GCCAGAACATCGTGCAGAGTCGGAATGGACATGATCAAGTATTTCTGAACACCGTCTGGACAGTCCAGATATTGCGTGGGGGGCTCATCTGGGTGCTTGCATCAGTGATGGCATTCGCGCTCTATCTTTTTGATTTGGAAAAATGGCTGCCTGCGTCAAATGTATATGCAGAGCCTATACTTCCTTACATCATCGCGTTCTTGTCGCTCAACGCACTCATCAATGGATTCGAGTCAACAAAACTGGCGACGGCAAGCCGCAATTTAGCACTGGGGAAACTCACGCTGATTGAGTTGATTTCTCAGGCAGTCGGTCTTGTATTTATGTTTGCGTGGGTCTTCGTGGATAGGTCTATATGGGCGCTGGTTGTAGGCTCACTTTTTACCAGCCTGTTCAGGGTCATACTCGGCAATGTATTTCTACCCGGTGAAAGCAACAAGCTGCATTGGGATAAGGCCGCTTTTGCCGAAATCTTGAGCTTCGGAAAATGGATATTTGCGACTTCCATAATCGGATTTCTCGCGGCCAACGGTGACAGGCTGGTTTTGGGCGGTCTGACTGACGCCAAGACTCTCGGTATGTACTCGATTGCTTTCTTAATGGTAAGCACCATACGGGATATTTTTAACAAACTCATCGGCAATGTAGCTTTCCCGGCGCTAAGCGAAGTAGCACGCGAGCGTCCGACAATGCTGAAGCAGACCTACTACAAATTTCGCCAGCCACTGGATGTGGCTACGATGCTGGCCACTGGATTTCTATTTTTAGCAGGCCACCTGCTGGTTCACATTCTCTACGACCACCGATATTTTCCTGCAGGCGACATGCTGGAAATCCTGAGTATCGCATTGTTCGAATTAAGATACGCAGTGGCTGGCCACTGCTTTATGGCGCTCGGAAAACCGAAGCTCATGATTCCTATAATCGTCATTCAAGTAGTGACCCTTTATGCAGGAATGCCGATAGCGTCTGCATTGTTCGGGTTCAAAGGTGCACTTTGGGTAGCTGGTGCGAGCATCTTGTTTACCATGCCTATGACTATTTACCTCATGATCAAACTCGAGCTTTTCGATACCATGCGAGAATTGCGGACGCTGCCTTGGTTGGCAGTTGGCCTGGCACTGGGTTGGGCGGTGAATCAGCTTGCACGTATTATTGGCTGGCCTGCTTAAAAACTGGCAAGCACTATAACAAGGTAAGCAGAAAAATCTGTCATCAGTGTGAAACTGTCGGTATTCAACATTGGGTGTTCAGCTGTGGCACTCAAATAAACCGGCATCACTGGCTAATATAAGATGAAAGACGGCCATCGTGAAGAATAGTTCAAAATGTCGTACCGCCCCAGCCTCAAAGCTTTGTCTGAGAACGGTTAATGTCATAGATAATATAACTTCGGGGCAGCGCAATTGTCTTGACTAATAAAACCATTGCGCAGATCTTCCCCGTGTGTGAATAAAATTAGCAACAATATGATATGACAAACAAAGCGATAAAAAATCACCTATCCTTTATTTCTGTTTTGGCGCGGAAATGAACTTTCAAATTATAGTCATGTGCTTAACTGTTGTTCTTGTCTTGTGGTTTTGCATGCCATATATGCTAAAGCTATGGCAAATTGTCAGGTTGCGCAGGCTATGCAAAAAATATCGAGTCATCGTACTAACATACGATGACGGTCCTGGAGAAGTGCTTACGCCTGCTCTGTTAAATGTGCTCGCATGCAACGATGTTCACGCTAATTTTTTTATGGTTGGGCACAAGATCGAATCGTTCTCGAATCAGACTCTCGATGTGGCAGCTAAAGGTCATAGTATTGGATCGCATTCTTTTAAACACCTTCATGCGTGGAAAAAAAATCCTTTTGATGTCAGAAATGATATTAAACGGGGCTTTCAAATTTGCAAAACCATTTCTTCTTCCAACCTGTTTAGACCCCCATTTGGAAAGATCACTCTGGCAACTTTGCTTCAGATTTGGATCGCGCGCCAAAAGCTGGCATGGTGGACTATCGACTCTACGGATACTTGGGCAAACCCATTGCCTATTGAAAAAATTGTTGGCCTCGTAAAAAATGAAGGGGGCGGAGTAATTCTAATGCACGATCATGACCGCAAGGACGCTTGTGAACATGATTATGTGATTAATCTCACTATCAGGCTGATTAAATTAGCTCGCGATGAAGGTTACAATATTCTTACGTTTCGGGATGTGCCTGCCGAATGAATCAAAGAGCATTAATTGATGCTTGGGTAAACGGAAATTTTCACTTGCTTACATCGTTCTGGCAGCTCATTTGACAAGTTTTCCTCATCCTTTTAGTAACTCATTCCAGACTCGATAACGCCCCAAATTCAGCCTTGTCACTCAGTACTTCTTCAACTAATTTCAGATCAATAAGTTTGGACTCGGCCGAAAAGCCATAAACAAGCGCAGTATTACAAAGGATATTGATCCGTCTGGGAATACCTTTGCTGGCCTCTGCGATACGGGCGCAGGCCTCGGGAGTAAAAAGGGGGGTTTTACGGCCAGCAATTTCCAGGCGATGTTTGATATAAATCTGCACATCAGTTGCAGCAAATGGCTTGATATGAAAGTCAGCTTCAATTCTTTGAGAAAACTGTAGCATTTCAGGTCGTGACAGCATTTCCTTTAGTTGCGGTTGCCCTACCAGCATGATCTGGAGTAGCTGGTGCTTATCCGCATTAATATTTGACAACATGCGTAAAGCTTCCAAAGCGTCGGGGCTGAGGTTTTGTGCCTCATCGATGATCAACAGTACAGCCTTTCCCACTCTATACTGCTCAATCAGAAAACGCTGGAACTCATCAAAGAGCGCCACTTGAGATTTCCCTTCGTAGGGTAGCCCTAAAGCGAGCATGATCCATTCCAGCAAATTGGCGATCTCACGGTGAGTGTTGTACACCAGGCCAACTGTAAGATCGGGTGGCAAATTGTTGAGTAAAAATCGAACCAGGGTGGTCTTGCCGCAACCGACTTCGCCGCTGACTACGATAAATCCTGCCCTGTTATTGATTCCGTATTCCATCATGGCGTAAGCATAGGAATGCAGGCGACCGAAATACAGAAAATCCGGGTCGGGTTGAATCGAGAAGGGAGATTCCTTCAAACCGTAAAACTCTTTGTACATGCTATGTTGGTATCCAGTAAATAAATGTTGCAGTTTTAACTTGCGCGACAACAACCTCAATTTTCGTTATGGAAGAGCTTAATTGTGACTATCCAAGATCCGTTTCAGCATAAGTTGGTTTCACCCTTTGAAGAAAGCGCCTGTATATTCACTTATACTCTATCAAGCGTGCTGTTTTCCCGGCCAACCTATTATTCAGAAAGTTCAACTGTCCCACTGCCTCCGGAAATTTTCCCAGCACCAGAAATAGGGCGCTCCACCAGTTTTCACGGACAGGTCGTTTGCCGTTTAACGCAAGGCGGACAACCTGTGCCGGATAGATAAGCAGTATCGCCAACCCCCATATTCCTAAGCAAATTGATAGGCAGACTGTTACCGCAGGAATACCCAACCCCCAAATCCAGACGCGCCGCGTTTCTTTCACTCGATGCATTTCCGGCGGCGCGCCGTGCAGATGCGCCCCTTCTGCATAAGCGTATCCGCAACGCATAGTTCGTTTCCACCACTGTCCGATGCGTGAAATTGCAGCATCATGTAGAGTCATTTCCTCTCCCATTCGCCATATTTTCCAGCCGTTCCTCCTTAGCCTTACACACAGTTCAGGCTCCTCGCCGGCAATGAGACTGTTACGGTACCCGCCAACCCGCTCAAAGGCATCGGCACGCATCATCGCGTCACCACCGCAGGACTTTGCTTCACCCACTGGGGTATCCCATTCTATGTCGCACAATAAGTTATACACGGTGCGATCCGGAAAACGCTCACGCCGCCGACCACAGACTACGGCCACATCTAGGCGCTCATTAAGAAACAGAACTGCCTTATCCAGCCAACCCACAACTACCTCGCAATCGCCGTCCACGAATTGGACATATAGCAGTTTTGGAGCAAGTTCTCGAAGACGCTTGAAACCCTCGTTCCTTGCCCGCGCAGCGGTGAAAGGGCGCGTCATATCCAGTTCGACTACCATGACCCCAAGGCCGCGGGCCATATTTACCGAACCATCCGTAGAACCGGAGTCAACATACACCACTCTCCCCGCTTGACCCAAAGCAGACATGAGGCATTTGCGCAAACGCTCTCCCTCATTGCGGCCAATGGCCACCAGCCCGACTGGCGCAGTTGAGAGTTGGATTTCAGGCATTCGGTTTTACCCAGTTCAACGACTCCACCGCAGTCACTTGCTTGAAGTTCTTGCAGTCAAGGTTTACGCCAAGCAATTTCCCAAGCTGTTTCAGGTCGCGGTCGAACTCTTCCTCTACCCTGGCTTGCACTTTTTCACTCAACACTGGCCGCTCTCGCATGCGCAATTTCATCTTGACCGCATCGCGGAGACTTTGTGGAAAGAAGTGGCGACGTAACCAGGTTGCCGGTCCCGACTCGACCAGCAACCGGTAACCGGGAAATCTGCGGATACGCTCGCTGGAAACATTGTCTGGTTTCAAATCCTGTATCCATACTGGATGACCTTGATACCCGATAAAGCGGCAGATGCGTTCCAGCTCCGCTTGCGGGTCGCTAAGCAAATGATCGAAAAAAACAGGCAGCACAGCAGCACGGCC
>JAYVLG010000058.1:0-4860 GCA_043759595.1 Sulfurirhabdus sp.
GGCCGTGCGGCATCAGGGCTGAATTCGAGCCAGAGGATAATTTCGCTGTCATCCAATTTGTCCCATTTCACACCGGCAGGATCAAACCCCTTCAGCTTCCCGTCTATCCCGTCCATCATCTGTTGCAGGATTTTTTCTAAATCCTGTAGACGCTTGTCGACTTGGCGAAGATGGCTAATATCATCCTCGGTCAACTCCGTGGTTCGATCCAGGGCTGAGTTGATACGCATGGATAATTTTTGCCCTTCGTTTATAGCCGAGCCTAGATTTTGTTTCAGGCGTAAGGCGGTCTCAGTCAGTTTTTTTATCAACTTTTGTATAATAGCGGTGCAGCGGAAATGGCACATCGTCCGCAACAGCAAACTGCGTGAATGCTTCACCAGCGAGCCTGATTTCGATACAAGGCAGCCCCGTAAGCTCATCGAGTACGCGGTGGCACCGGTGAGTGGCTGCAGATCAGCGGGGTGATATGTATAGCGTGGCATGGCTTTCTCGCGGACATTGAAAATGTTGTTAGTGAATCAAATTTACAGGCAGCGGCTTTTTTGCGTAAAATTTCATATAGTTGAATATATTAAATATTTCAGCGATTAAGTAAGACATTCACTCAATTAAGCGTCTTGCCAAAGTTGTTATTGACATGGTTTGGATGAATTGGACGCGCAGGGTTTCGTCGCAGTGATGCGCTCAAGCCAATTGCGAACACAGTTACGCGTAAATCATCACCCATCGATTCGTTCACTGCTGTACATATCACGATTAAAGAATTCTGGGCTGCTGTAGATTTTATGCACTTAATTGCCACCACCAATTCCTTGAGCTTTAACGAACTGGTGGATGTGATGCTGACCAGAAATCGGCGCACACGGATCATATCCGCACCTTCCAGCAGCAGGCTGGCGATGGCGGTTTCAGTAGCGCCTCTCGCACGGTCTGCGCCTGATGCAATTGCAGATACCATCATAGTCATACCCGCATCCAAAAAAAGCGAGCGCAAGCCGGCAATATCCAATGTAACTATACCGTCCCTGTTGATGACATCTGAAATATCCGTTATCGCAAGGCGCATTAACTCGTTGGCAACCGTGAAGACTTTCGGCGCGGCGGTATCATCGCGTCCGCTAAAGCTAATTACATCAATTAACTCATCTATATTTTCAATATTTAACATTGCTACCTCTATTAAATTTCTGCCGTCTATTTATTGTCATCAGCATTCAGCGAACTATATTGGAAGCGTTTAGCGGTTCAAAAACGCATCCAACAACCACACAAATTTTGGAAGTATTCAACTTGATGTTTGAGTATCACACAGCCATCCTTATCGCCTGATGAAAGTGGTTAGATAACCAATTCGCGAACATATAATCTCGGTGTCCTACATGTTGCAGGTATTCGATGCCGAGAGTGCGCTCCTCAAAAATCTCCAGGAGAGTTTGATTAGTAGGTGAATAGTTAATACTCCTCAATGTGTCTTGCCAGTCACGATCGGCCGTGCTTAAAACTCTGCGAATCTTGGCAATTTCGGTGCTACCAACCCCCTCAATCATGCGACAGATGTCAGTGAACTGATTCGACCACATCAATATCCCCATTGATTCGCGAAGTACAGCATCAATCAAAAGATCAGGCGTAGCGGTCAACGTGGGTAGATTTCGTCCAGTCCTGAGATGCATCAGATAAAGCTTGGGTATCATTAACCAATCTCCCCAAAAGAGCGGATTAAAGTGAGCTACCCACTCGTTGAATCCCGTAATGCCATCAAATGATGATGTCCCAGAAATACTTCCCAAATCCAGCTCTGCAAAAGCAATCAGGTCGGTAGTAGTAATTGCACCATCAACCAGTTCACAGGCGATAAGCGCCCATATGCCGTTGGAGATTTCAACAGTGGTTCCATCATGTTGATAGGCTTCCTTAAGCCATGGGTGGATGGCCTTGCTAATTAACTCGTCTCTAAACATCAAGTAATCCTCACTTGATTTAAAATCCCTCTTGAGCTTCCTAATCTCAATTAGTTGGATCTTGCTTCCTTGCTGAGCTTTTGTTGAATTTCGTTCCATTTATCGAGCCTTTATTGTTTTGTTCACACTAAAAGAGATGGGGCCATCTTATGTGCTATCTGCGACACACTGTGACGCAGTCAGAGTGCTAAATACATTTAGCGAAGAGGTTGGGGGACGAAGTGCCTTGTCTTCGTCAATACCGAGAAATAAAGTTAAAGGAAAATCATGTCAGTAAAGCACCTTCGGCGTCCCCGTATTCAACGTGCCTTTATGCACTGGTTTAACGAGAACCACACCCGTTTTGCCATCCCCATCCGCGTGACGAAAATCACCGCAAAGGGGGTGGAGCTTCGATTTCAAAATTATCCAGATTGCCTTTCCGTCGTGCTTTCGAGTGATGAACTAGCCGTCCATGTGGAATGGCTAGGGGAGAGGTGGGACAGGATTATTGACTTGGATGTCTGGGCATACCACACGCGGGGTGGCTACAAATGCAGGTGTTGTTGGGATGAGCGCGGTGAGTCCGCTGAGATATTTCCGAATCTTGAAGCGCTATGGCAGGACCATCTTTTCAACCCCTTCCTGAAATGGGTCAATGAAAAACTCGCGCCCGCACGATGGCTACGGATATCGTGTACCAGTGATAGAGGATCAACTTGGGCGAAATTTATCCGAGATGAAAGCGAATTGGGCAAACCGGATCGCACACTACTTTTCTTACAGTAAATGAAGCGCATCGATGGGACACCATCCTTTGAAGGTGGCCTGGAAGACGTCACGAATTGGTTAGTTCCGTTTGAACCCGAAGCCAGTTGATCCAAAATCATCCATTAAGCTGTTCGTGGTAATACAGCATGATTCTCTTTCTCGACTTTGACGGCGTACTGCATCCGCAGCATGACAATGAACCTACGCCTACCGACCAGGTGTTCTGCCATCTACCGCGTTTTGAGACCGTGATGCGAGAATTTCCTATGGTGAAAATCGTCATCAGTTCCATGTGGCGGCATCAGTTCACGCTTGACCAGCTACGTGCGCGGTTTTCACCCGATATAGCTGGGCGCATCATCGATACGACAGCTAAAGCAGCACGTGCAGACGAATATTTACCTGCTCAGCGTGAGGGGGAGATTCTGGACTGGTTGTTAGCGACCGGTAATGAAGATGCGCCTTGGATTGCTATTGACGATGCTATATGGCAATTCGAGAAACACCGCGACAGGCTGGTGGCTTGTGTTTGGTATCGTGGTATTGATGATGAGGTTGAGTCTCAGTTAAGGGCTATTTTGTCGCACTATGTTGCTGTTTAAAATACTGCGAGCTTGGAGATTCTTGGAAAAATAAAGTGTCCAGCCTCCTGAATGCGACGCAACGTGACGCACTCTGGATGCTAAATACACCCCCTAAATAAAATCACCAGAAAGGGGCGATATGACTAACGATGCAAAACAAGACCCGCTGTTCGAGGCAGTAAAGCAACTGGCGATTGAATCACGCACACCTACAATTTCATTAGCGCAACGCACATTCAGAATTAATTACACCCGCGCCGCGAACATGCTTGAAGCAATGGAAGGCGATGTGATCACACCATTGGATGAGCGCGGTATGCGCAAAATGTTGACTGGAGAAACCAATGAAGACCTTTGATAGCGAATTTTTCAACGAGTTAGTAAAAATTGATGCGCTTGTTAAAGTGGATGAATATACCTCGGCCTTGATGCCGCCACGCGATAGATTTCGGCTGCGTGTCTCTGAAATGCACGCCGCAGGCAAGATTAGCGATGCATTTATCAGACTCACGCAGGATTTTATTGCTACACTCGACAAACGTAGTGGTGGTCGTTATACATTTGAGAAAGATTTTCGTGCTCACCCTTATCACATCTTTAGCTACAGCAAAGGCAGATCAGGCAGGAAACAACTTTATGTCGGATTCGATGCCCACCAGCCGAGCGCGTTGTTTCCTTGTCATTGGGGAGCATCTATAGGTCTGCATTTTGATTTTCGCAATGAGCATGGCGTCATTACGGAGTGTGTCAATGAATACGAAGCGTTTTACGAGAAAGTTTTTGCCGATCCTGAGCTATTTGATGCCACCTTTGGCAGTCTAGGCGGCTATGACGGGTCTACAGCTAGTCTCCGGGCATCAGTTACCGCTGAAAGTGTGTGTCAAACTCCACCCAATATGATGCAACACTGGTTGTTCTATGGCCGTCGACTCACACCCGATGACATCACGGCAATGGGATCACTTGATGCTTTTGTGGACGAATGCATCCGAGTGTTCGATGTGATCTCTGAGGCGGGTTATTTTCAGGCGGAAGAGAGGATGACGCAGCAAAACCGGGGAGTTATTCCCTCGTTATTATTTGAGAATTTTGTTGTTGGCAAGGAAAATGAATTAGCTCATACGATTGCGCTTGAATTTTTCGATTCGCCCAACAAGAAAAGAAATCCATTATTTATTTATGGTGGTGTTGGTTTGGGCAAGACGCATTTGCTTCATGCAATTGGCAACCGATTTATGAAGGAAAACAGTCAAGCTAATGTTTGCTATGTTCACGCGACAAATTTCGTGTCAGAGGTTATCCGCGCTTTTAAAACCAAGCAGTTTGATGAATTTAAACAGTTGTATAGATCGTTGGACTTGCTGTTGATTGACGACATTCAGACCATGTCTGACAAGCCAGGAACACAGCAAGAGTTTTTATATATCCTCAACTTTCTGACTGAAACAAAACAGCAAGTCGTAATTACCGGAAATGTCTCTCAAAATGAGTTACAAGGGGTTGAACCACATTTGCTTTCACGTTTTGGCGGTAGCTTGACGGTTTCCATTGAAGCGCCGGCC
>JAYVLG010000059.1:0-37273 GCA_043759595.1 Sulfurirhabdus sp.
ACCGAAGCGCTCTACCGCTTCACCGAGACTGGCGAGGAACAAGGCACGATCTTCTTCATTAAGAAAGATAGGATTCTGTGCGTTACCGCGGGATGTAACATGATAGATTGCACCGGGAAATTCAAGTCGAAGTTGGCGAGCCATGAGGAAAGATTAGCTTGTCGATAACAGTTATGTCAAGACTTGACCCCTTGTTTTTTTCGCCTGAGCGCTAGTCTTGTTCATCTGATCAATCATGCCTTCAATGATTCTGTCATCTTCAGACGGTTGATACGCCGACGCAGCCCGCCGAAACAGTTCGCCCATTGAGATGCCCGCATCTTTTGCCATTTCAGCGATTTTGCTTTTTTCCGCAGCAGTAACCAGCACCGGGATTCTTTCTGTAGCAGCAGCCATCATATTACTCCTGTATGCACATGGTCAGCACATGACCAATATAGATCACACTGAGCCGAATATCAAGGATCTACCCGCTAAGATTCTGTTCATCGATAGACAATTGTCAACATCAAGACCAGCGCCTACTATCAAAAAAAGTTAACTACCGTTCGCGACATCCACTACCTTATTGCATTTGGTCTGCAATGAACCCATCAACGGCCATCCAATTCGTCAAATTCATTCTTATTTCATTTCAACTACACCTTCAATTATCGATTTGAAGTATTATTTATCAAAATGAGGAAAGGATAATTTATGGAGTTGCAATGAATCAACAAGTTAAAAACAATCAGTGCACCTTATTTTTAACTAAAACACTGACCGGTGGGTCCATTGATTAACAGTTATTGATCAGATAGTGGCTCGATTTTTCCCTAATATTGCGAGTTGGAGAACTTCCCTATCTGGGGTTGCGCATTTATGCTTTTTGGGGGGGTATGTGGGGTCAAGCCTATATATGGGAACCATGCTTTTTCTTTTTGTTATAGCAAAGCATTTCCAAGTGGAGTTTCCCTCAGTAGTTGCCGTTTTTATGGGATTCGTCTACCCATTAGTGCTTCTTTGTGTAGTTGCCTGCATCATAATTGGTTGTGTTATTAGCGTGTTTTCCTTAAGTATTGGCCCAGGAATATTGTCGGTTCTCAGTTATTTACTTTTCCAGGGTTCATTAGGTTTTGGTCTCATTTCTCTAGGCGATATCACCATATTGATGTTGGGCGGAGAAATTTCAGCGGCACTTCAAGCTACGCTACTTCTGGATGTACTGGTGCTATTATTCTCTCTCCAATGGTACCTCGGCCATAGAAAACAGAGAGTTGAAAAATGAATTTTAGAGTTCAATGCATTTCTATGTTGCTTATCCCAGCAATCGAGAGGGGCTAGGCGGATTAGATGAAGTCGTAATCCGCCGGATGAAAATGCACACATTCGGCGCAATACGCTTCGCTATTGACGCCCTACAAAAATTCCACCTTTTGCTTGGTAAATTTGAATTGCGTCATAAATATGTGATTTATCGCTCCATACCAAGCGGGAATGAAGAACTGGCTTCACTTTAAGGTTATTAAAGCCCGCGTAGGTTGGGCTTCCACGCCCAACATTAGGCCATATTTGCTGTTCAATATCACAAAATTTAGACTTCGTTTATGTTGGGCTTCATTTTATTCAGCCCAACCTACGCCAGCTGAATTCATCTGACTTGCGTGTAAAGCCGCGTAGGTCAGGAGGGATGATGTTAGGCGTCACGGACGTCATTCGTCGATGGCCTTAGATACGGAGACAGCATTGATCTCGTGTTCGAGAAAGATTACGACTGCGACCCTATGGATGGGTGCTGTCGAATGACCCAAAGAGCCATGCATTACAGACAAATGGTTACCCCTGAGGCTGACAAAGAAGGCACCAGTGCCCTCGAAATATGCCTCGTCCGAAAGAAGCTGCTGCAAAGTAAAGGGGCCCGGTTCGGAATAAAGCACCCAGCTGCTTGCAGCGAGGTATTAACTGCGTCTCAAGCAGCTGGCTTTTAGCCGGCCTTCGCTTTAAGGGGCGGGGAATTTGAACCTGAGCGATTATTTTTCGCATTCGACGGCGCAACCAGCCGCGCCGCTTTTATTTTGGCTCTCGTCGGTAAACTTCGCGCCGATTGCCGATCTCGATTACGAGGACGCAGAGCGCACCGTCTTGAATGTCGCAGATGATTCGATAGTCACCAATACGGTAGCGCCAGTATGCGCCGAACATGGGTCCGGTCAATGCCTTGCCTGTGTTGCGCGGGTCTTCCTGGGCGGCGATGCGTTCATCCATGAAATCGAGGATACGCCGCGCTGTCTGTTTGTCGAGCTTGCGAAGCTGTCTTCTGGCGGACTCGGTGTAATCAATCCTCCAGACCAAGGTCTTTTCTCACTTGCTCGGAGGAATAAACCTTCTCTTCGCCCTTGCGGACGCGCTCCATGGTTGCGGCGGCCAGGTAGTAGTCTTCCAGATCATCCAGGCCCTTCGTGACCAGCTCGCGAAGGTAATACGCTTTGGTGCGGCCAGTTTGTGCAGCCAGATGGTCCAGCCGTTGCTCAATGGCGGGATCAAGTCGGATAGAGGTTGCCATGATGGGGCTCCATTTGAATACGTGTATTCAATGTATCATACACTATTATTTGATCAGCTTTAAATAACTTTGGGAAACAACAAGGCCTCGTTACATCTCAATACACTTCACTCAAAAAATGCCCCCTAATTTCTGAAAAACAAACACGCGATTACGTTTGAACTCTGTGCTTTAGCCGAGCATGCACAAGCGTACCAAACCATCAATCAGACGCAACGCGGTAGAGATTTTTACCCCAAGCCCGGCGGCCAAATTCCGGCCATCCACAATCGGCTTACTATAAAGCCAATACAGCACTCGCAGATCGGATTAGATGAAGTCGTAATCCGCCGGATGAAACGCTCACATTCGGCGTAATACACTTCGCTATTGAAGCCCTACCAAAGTCCCATCTTTTGCTTGGTCAATTAGAATTGCATCATCAATAAGTGATTTATTGCTCATACCCCGCGAAAATAAAGAACTGGCTTCACTTTAAGGTTGTTAAAGTAGTTAAAATAAGCCTATTGTTTGTGCCACCACCCAATACCGCACAAATTTACCCAGTGCCATTAACAATACAACCTGCAAAGCATTTAACCGCAACCAGCCTGCCGCCACGCACAAGGCATCGCCAATGATCGGCGCCCAGGCAAACAGCAAGGCAAAGACACCGTATTGTTGAACCCACGCCAGCCCTTTACCCGGTTTTCTTTCGGGCAATATTCTCCTTATTAAATAAGAGCTCATCCCGCCCAACGTGTTACCGATCGTCGCCACAACCAACGCAGAAACAAACAGGTTGGGGTGCATTTTCAATACACCGAACAGGACTAACTCAGAACCGCCTGGCAATAAAGTGGCACCCAGAAAGCTGCTTAGAAACAGGGAAAGAAGGCTGGCATCTTCTGTTAAACCAAATTCAAACGACACAGAGGCTATGCTTTTGGCACAAAAAAGAAATCAATCGCATGGCACACCACAGGCTGCTTTATCTAAAGCAGACAGTTTCTTGAGCTTGCGCGCCATTTCCCATGCAAGTTTACCGGCTGAAGCCGGGTTTTGGCCGGTGTATAACTGGCGATCAATCACAACGTGCTCAAGGCCCGGCTCAGCAAAGTTCAGTTGTGCCCCTTCACTTTTCAGACGGTCAGCCAGCATCCATGGCAACTTGGATGCAAAATCATTGGCTTTTTCTTCTTCCGGGCTAAAGCAGGTCATGCTATAGCCGGCAAACAGCCACTGAGTTTCATGGCGTGCCGACAAAAGTGCAGCCTGACCATGACACACTGCGCCTATCAAACCATCCGTTGCAAGAACACGCTTGATGATATTTCCGGTGGAACTGGAATTAAACAAATCAACCATTGGACCGAAGCCGCCGGGGAAGAATACCGCAAGATAATCAGTTGTACTTAACGCCAGCCTGTCGAGGGATAAGGGATCTTGCCAGGCGTCTATTTCAAAAAGCTGTTCTTTGAGATTCAGCGCCCGACCCACATCATCTCCTTGATATTGGGGATCGAGTGAAGCCATATCCAGAATGGCCGGTTTGCCCCGCGGAGTAGCAATATGCACTTCAAACCCATGTTCCATAAAAATATGATGTGGAATAACCAGCTCTTGGGCCCAGAATCCAGCTGGTACAGCCTCACCCCCTGCCAAAGGCAGTTCTGACGAAGCAGTCAACACGATCAATACTTTTGCCATAGTGGGTTGTCTGAATAAACGCTGCCCGGATTATTGCACTTGGGTGCCGAACACCTTCTTGACCCAATAGCCTGTGCGCTCAACCGGATTTGCACGAATTGCCTGCTCTTCTTCTGCCATCATCAAAAACAGCCCATCCAGCGCTTTGGAAGTAACGTATTCCTGCACGCTGGCCTGTTTTTCATCAACCAGCCCTAATTTGGATGCTTTCCCGGCATAATGATTGTATTTTTCCGCTGCACCCAGCTTGCTCGTAGTTTTAGTGACGATGGGTAAGAATTTAGTATGCAGGCCTGACTCCGTGGCATTGCGGAAATAACGTGTTGCTGCATCATTGCCTCCCGTCAGGATATTCTTGGCATCCTGAACAGACATATTCTTAATTGCTGCCATTAACAATGTTTTTGCCTCTGGTACCGCCGCCTCAGCGGCCCGGTTCATGGTCGTTATCAGATCATCTACCAATTTTTCCTGACCAAAGGTACGCATGGCGCCTTCTACCTTATCCAGTGGAGAAGGCAGGGGGATTTTAACTTTCTCATTCCCCAGAAAGCCATTGACTGCGCCTAGCTTTGAAACTGCAGTTGAAGAGCTCTGGCTCAGCGCTTCTTTAAGACCTTTAACCACATCGCCATCGCTTAATGCATCAAGTTTTGAATTGTTTCCGGCTGGAGCGGCTATACTTGGTTTTTGACCCGCTGCATTTTTTATAGAATCCAGTGTGTCATTATTGATTAAACCACCAAGATCAAAAGCGCTTGCATTGGAACTGATGACAAGCAGTGCAAAAAACCAGACAATGTTATTCATAATTAACCTCCAGCCAGTGAAAATAATGTGCCGTTCATGAAAAGCAAAAAGTTCATTTTACTCCTAATCGCTGCCATCGTGCTTTTTGCAGCAATTTCAGCAGGACTATCCCAACAAAAAGCAGCGCCCTCTATTGCATTCACCACGCTCAAAGGCGAACAACTCTCTTTGGAGAATATGCGCGGCAAGGTGGTGCTGGTCAATTTCTGGGCGACCAGTTGCCCAGGCTGCATTAAAGAAATGCCGGAACTGAAAGACACTTACCAGAAATTCCATGCACGCGGTTTTGAAACCATAGCTGTGGCGATGAGTTACGACCCACCCAACTATGTACTCACCTACGTTGAGAAAAACGCCTTACCCTTTATGGTCACCCTGGATATGAAGGGTGAGATAGCCCAGGCTTTTGGTGATATCAAACTGACGCCTACCTCCTTCCTGATAGATAAAAAGGGTAACATTATTCAGCAGGTGCTGGGAGAGCCTGATTTTGCAAAGCTCCATGCATTAATCGAAGAAAAATTAAAGGAGACAACATGACTGCAATGACCTGGAAAAATTATTTCATCTATCAGGCTGACTACCAGCATTGGGCCAATGATATTTTATTTGCCTCACTCGACCATCTGGATGACGCTTCGCGCAACAGTTCGCAAGGGTTATTTTTTGACAGTATTCACAAAACAACGGATCACATGCTGGTTGTCTCACGCAACTGGATGTGGCGCTTGCAACAGGACAAGCAGTCCATCGGCTATGGTGTGGTACTTTATCCTGACTGGAAAGAACTAAAAAATGCGCTTCGTCATGATGTCCGGGCCATGCAGCACTGGCTGGAAGCGCAATCCGAAGATTTTTTCGAGTCGCAGATAAGCTACCCAAGCGCCAATAATCAGGTTCGTATCAACTGGGTTCGTGACCTGCTAACCCACATGATGACGCATATGGTGCATCACCGGGGACAGATTTCAGCAGTCGCTACTCGCCTGGGGGCCCCCGTTGCGGAAATGGACTACCTTTATTACAAGCGCGAAATGGATGACCATCTGGTGCATAGCAAGCAACATCCGTAACACCCCTACTCTTTTAACAGAGGAACCACCAGTTCTTCGAGGCGGGAGTAATGAACCTGCCCGCTGATTTTTTTGCGGATATGGCCTTGCTTGTCGATCAGGTAAGAGGTGGGCACTGCACTCACCCCCCCAAAGATTGCATCCAGTGAGGGATTGCTCATTGCCGTTGGAAAATGATATTTTTCATCATGCATAAATGAAGCCACTTTAGCCGGATCATCATCGATGCTGAGGGCAAGTATTTCAAAACCCTTCGCCTGATAATCGGTGTAAAATTTTTCCATGGCTGGCATTTCATGACGGCAATAGGGGCACCAGGTTGCCCAGAAGTTAACCAGCACTACTTTGCCGCGCAAGGATTCAAGCGAAACCGCTTGCCCATTTGTCTTTAACACGGTGAATTGCGGCACGGGTTTATTTTCATCTGTCACCCAGGCGGGCGGACGAAACCATACATAAGCAATCAATCCAATCAGAATCAAATTTACCGGGCCTGGACGAAATTTTTTGATGCGTTCAATGAGTGACAAATGCTTTCCTGTTTCTTTCATGATCACTAAGGATCGATTATAGTGTGCCCGTTCAGGCAAAATACTGTTACTGAGAATTAACCAAGGAAAATTAAGACATGCTCTGGATCAAATCGTTTCACATTATTTTCATGGTGACCTGGTTTGCCGGGCTCTTTTACCTGCCGCGTCTGTTTGTATACCACGCCATGAGCGAAGATGACGCCAGCAACCAGCGCTTTAAAATCATGGAAAGAAAGTTGTTCTACGGCATCATGACCCCAGGCGGTATAATCACTATCGCGCTTGGCCTATGGTTGTGGTTAGGTTATGGTTTCAGCGGTGCCTGGCTACACGCCAAGGTCTCGCTTGTGACTATACTTGCCTTTTACCATATTTATTGCGGAAAATTGTTATTGGATTTCAAGCATGACCGCAACCATCACAGCCATATTTTTTACCGGTGGTTTAACGAGTTCCCGGTATTGATCCTGATTGCAGTGATCATTCTAGTTGAAATCAAACCTGAATTTTAAGAGCACATAACATGAATCAAGAGACCCATCGTTTTTTTGCCCCATGTCCACGCGGACTGGAAACGCCATTAAGCCAGGAGCTCACCCAACTGGGTGCGCAATTTGTCAAACAAACTGATGGTGGTGTCAGCTTCTCTGGTCCGTTCACTTTGTGCTATCGCGTCAATCTGGAAAGCCGTATTGCCAGCAGAGTGCTATGGCAGGTTGCACACGGAGGTTACCGCTCAGAAGAAGATGTGTATAAAGCCGTTTTCTCCTTGCCATGGAATGATTGGTTCAGTGTGGATCGCACCATCATGGTCAAGGTCAGCGCGCAGAGGTGTCCGCTGCGCAGCCTGGATTTTGTTACCCTGAAAATCAAAGATGCCGTGTGCGATAAATTTCGTGAAAGCAACGAGGGTAAACGCCCCAGTGTGAACACTGGCGAACCGGATATCCGAATTCACGCATTTCTTGATGAATCTCATTTCACGCTTTATCTGGACACTTCAGGCCAGGCTCTTTTTAAAAGAGGACTCCGCCAAGTGGCAGGGGAAGCCCCTATCCGTGAAAACCTGGCTGCCGGAATCATCATGCTCAGCGGATGGAAACCCGGCGTTCCCTTCCTTGATCCTATGTGTGGAAGCGGTACTTTCTTGATGGAAGCCGCACAAATGGCGCTCAATATCTCTCCAGGCCTGGGTAGAAATTTCGCCTTCGAAAAAATGAGCAATTTTGACTCACAAGCATGGGCAGCGATGCGGCAGGAAAGCGAGGCCAAACAACTTCCTCGAACTTCCCAGCCCATTTATGGCAGCGATCTTTTTGGTGAAATGCTGAAACTGGCCAAAGAAAATATCGAAGCGGCAGGCCTGAGTGAAGTAATCAACCTGAAACAGGCCAATGTCGTGGAAATATCCCCACCTGCCGAAGAAGGCGTGCTGGTCACTAA
Organism: Sulfurirhabdus sp.; assembly: GCA_043759595.1. Taxonomy (GTDB): domain Bacteria; phylum Pseudomonadota; class Gammaproteobacteria; order Burkholderiales; family SMCO01; genus Sulfurirhabdus. Next base: position 8,091 of record JAYVLG010000059.1, read on the forward strand.
TCCGCCTTACGGTGTGCGTCTTGATGAACTGGAGCGACTCGCAGAGTTTTATCCCCGTTTAGGCGATGCATTGAAACAAAAATTTGCGGGCTGGAATGCCTATATTTTTACAGCTGATTTACGCTTGCCAAACTTGATTCGCCTGACTACCTCACGCCGCACGCCACTTTTCAATGGCGCACTGGAATGCCGGTTGTTTGAATATAAAGTAGTGGCGGGGGGGATGCGACGGGAAAAGCCTGAAAAAACCTGATTCACTTCTATAGTACCAAACACACTACAGTGCGTTTGGTACCTGAATTTCCCGCTCTTAAATAATATCCAGATGATCCAGACCGGACATCATATCGCGGTCTTTCGTATCCTGACCGTGGAGTTTGATATTCAGACGCAGGTCGTTGAGTGAATCCGCATTCCGCAACGCATCCTCATAGCCGATCAATCTGGCCTCATACAGATCAAATAATGCCTGATCGAATGTCTGCATGCCTAATTCTCTGGATCTGGACATCACTTCCTTGATCTCATGCACATCCCCTTTGAAAATCAGATCAGAAATCAGCGGAGAGTTCAGCATGATTTCGACTGCGGCTACGCGACCGGCACTGTCTTTCTTGGGCAATAAACGCTGGGAAATAAACGCCTTAAGGTTTAAGGAAAGATCCATTAACAACTGCTGGCGGCGTTCTTCCGGGAAAAAGTTGATGATACGATCCAGCGCCTGGTTGGCACTGTTGGCATGCAACGTAGACAGGCACAAATGACCTGTTTCAGCAAAGGCGATGGCATAGTCCATGGTTTCCCGATCACGAATCTCACCGATCAGAATCACGTCGGGCGCTTGCCGCAAGGTGTTCTTGAGCGCTGAAAACCAGTTATCTGTATCCACCCCGACTTCACGCTGGGAAATAATGCAATTCTTGTGTTCATGCACATATTCCACAGGGTCTTCAATGGTGATGATGTGCCCATAACTGTTTTCATTGCGATAACCCACCATGGCAGCTAGCGAGGTGGACTTACCGGAACCCGTACCGCCGACGAAAATCACCAGACCACGTTTAGTCATGGCCACATCCCGGAGCACTTCTGGCAATCCAAGCTCTTCAAACTTTGGAATTTTAGTGGTAATAGTCCGCAACACCAGACCTGTTCGCCCCTGCTGCACATAGGCATTGACACGGAAGCGCCCTAAATCTGGCTGGGAAATAGCAAAATTACATTCCCGGGTTTCTTCAAACTCACGTGCCTGCTTATCATTCATGATGGCACGCGCCAATTCCCGCGTGTGCTGAGGTGTCAGCGTTTGCGGAGAAACGGGAGTTAATTTGCCATCGACCTTGATCGCAGCTGGAAACCCTGCAGTAATAAACAAATCGGAACCATTTTTACTGAGCATCAGGCGCAGCAAATCTTGCATAAATTTCAGGGACTGATCACTTGCCATTATCTTTTTCTCCTGACTCGACTGATCCATCAGACGAGCCATTACTCAATTTATCGTTAACCGGCAAACGCATCTTTATTCATCGCTTTTGTCCGTGCTTCACCTACAGCAACTACGTTGCGGCGTACCAATTCTGTCAGGTTCTGATCCAGCGTCTGCATTCCTACGTTCTGGCCTGTCTGTATGGATGAATACATCTGTGCGATTTTATTTTCGCGAATCAGATTTCGAATCGCAGGGGTTCCAATCATGATTTCATGCGCTGCAATCCGACCGGTACCATCTTTGGTTTTAAGCAGGGTCTGAGAAATAACAGCTCGCAAGCTCTCTGACAACATGGAACGAACCATTTCTTTTTCAGCGGCAGGAAAAACGTCAATAATACGATCCACCGTTTTTGCAGCAGAACTGGTGTGTAGCGTACCAAACACCAGGTGACCGGTTTCAGCTGCTGTCAGTGCCAGACGGATGGTTTCCAGGTCACGCAACTCACCCACCAGAATAACGTCAGGATCTTCACGCAATGCGGAGCGAAGCGCGTTGTTGAAACTCAGTGTATGAGGACCGACTTCACGCTGATTGATCAGGCACTTTTTGCTTTGGTGCACAAATTCGATCGGGTCTTCTACAGTAAGAATATGACCAAATTCTTTATCATTTACGTAATCGATCATAGCCGCCAGGGTAGTGGATTTACCAGAACCCGTAGGGCCGGTTACAAGCACAATACCGCGTGGCTGATCGGAAATCTCCTTGAAAATGGTCGGAGCATTCAATTCTTCCAATGTTAGTACTTTGGAAGGAATGGTACGGAACACAGCGCCTGCACCTCGATTTTGCACAAAGGCATTCACCCGGAAACGTGCGAGATTAGGGACTTCAAAAGAAAAGTCCACCTCCAGATTTTCTTCGTAAAACTTCCGCTGACCATCATTCATGATGTCATAAACCATGCTATGCACAGCCTTGTGATCAAGTGCGGGTACGTTAATGCGTCGAACATCACCATGCACCCGGATCATGGGTGGCAACCCGGCTGACAGATGAAGATCGGATGCCTTGTTCTTTACCGAGAAGGCGAGCAGTTCAGCAATTTCCATTTATAATCCCCTGATTACACTGTAACGAGATGCGTTCAATTAAAATGCTTTCCAATCTCGCATTCACCTCACATTATTGGGCTAGCGCTTACAATCAATATATATCCCATGAAGCACAGCCACAGCTCAATGATTGAGATAAAATCGATTATATGGCACGACCTGTTTATTCGTTGCACAAAGGCATTATGACAATAATTTCTGATAACTTGCAAGCCGTAAAGAATCGCCTCGCGCAAGCCGCAGCGAGTGCAGGGCGACCTTGTGAGGATATTCTGTTGCTGGCGGTAAGCAAAACCTGGCCGGCCCAGTCTGTGCGTGAAGCAAATGCTGCCGGTCAAATCGCATTTGGCGAAAGCTATCTGCAAGAGGCGCTAGACAAGATCGATGCGTTGCAGGACCTGCATTTGGAATGGCATTTTATCGGCCCCATCCAGAGTAATAAAACGCGCCCTATTGCAGCCCATTTTGACTGGGTACATAGCGTGGACCGCCTGAAAGTTGCCGAGCGTCTTTCTCAAGCCAGATCAACTCAATTGCTCCCACTCAATATCACCCTGCAAGTTAACATCAGCAGAGAAACAACCAAAAGTGGCGTTTTGCCGAAGGAAGTTACGGCACTCGCACAAGCGGTACAATTACTCCCCGGGCTCAAACTGAGGGGGCTGATGACCATCCCTAAAGCGTCTGAAGATTACGCAGAACAGCGTGCGCAGTTTAGAATACTTAAAGTACTCATGTCGCAGCTTAATGAGATCGGCTTAAAGATGGATACGCTTTCAATGGGCATGTCACATGATATGGAAGCCGCTATCATTGAGGGTGCAACCATTGTGAGAGTGGGATCAGCCATTTTTGGTGTACGTGAAAAATATGACTTGTATTAGCTTAAATTGAATATATTTATCAGATAGTTCTCATCCGGAAACGCTATACCCCCTATCCCCTTGTGGGAGAGGGGGAACAGATGTTTCCGGATGAACACTTGATAGCAAAATGTCGAGAGCACTGACAATAACGAGAAAACCCGGAAGGAACTACACATGATTATCACTTTTATCGGTGGCGGCAATATGGCCAAAGCGCTTATCAGCGGGATGCTGCGAAAAGGTTTTGCAGCAGATGCGATACGTGTTGTTGATATTTCTGACGAAAACCGCCAGCAGATCAAGCAGGATTACAACATCAAGACGTTTTCTGATCTTGCACCAGCCATAGATGGCAGCGATATTGTTATTCTGGCTGTGAAGCCCCAGCAACTACACGAGGTTGCCTCCCAACTTGCTCCATTACTCAAAGAACAGTTAGTGATTTCGATTGCAGCCGGTATCCGCAGCAACGACCTTTCACGCTGGTTAGGTGGCTTCAGCCTGGTCGTCCGGGTTATGCCCAATACACCTGCCATGGTAATGCAAGGGGTATCCGGCATGTATGCACTACCTAGCGTCAGTGCAGAACAAAAACAAAAAGCGGAAGGGATTTTACAGGCAGTGGGTTCCACGTTATGGGTTGAAGACGAACACCATATGGATACCATCACGGCGATTTCGGGTAGCGGGCCAGCCTACGTATTTTATTTTATCGAAGCCCTTGAAGAGGCAGCTATTCAGCTAGGACTGGATGCGAAGCAAGCCCGCCAGTTAAGCCTGGAAACCTTTTTCGGTGCCAGCCTGCTGGCCAGCAAAAGCGATGAGGACATTGCTACCTTGCGTGCAAGGGTCACATCCAAAGGCGGCACAACAGAACGCGCAATTCATACCATGGAAGCCGCAACAGTAAAACGCCACATTATTGAAGCCATTCAATCTGCAGCAGAGCGGTCCCGAGAACTCGGCGACGAACTCGGAAAAAAATAACCTACCATTCGCACTAACAAAATGTTTACAAAGGAAAATATACAGCCATGCTAATTCAGGCCCTGCAATTTATCTTGGACACGATACTGGGCTTATTTATCTATGCCCTGTTATTGCGTTTTTATCTTCAATTAATGCGCACCCCTTATAGCAACCCGATTTCCCAATTTATCGCGGCACTCACTGACTTTGCCGTTAAACCTGCCCGAAAAGTCATTCCGGGCCTGTTTGGTGCCGATCTGTCCACGCTTTTTTTAGCCTGGCTCACAGCATTGCTGCTTGCTGCCGGGATTTATTTACTCAATGGTTATCCATTTCTGCTCGCTAATCCTTCAGCCTATCTTGGCTTCATTCTACTTGCAACTGTCACCATTATTGAAAAAAGCCTTTATCTGCTGATTTTTGTACAGATCATGCTATTTGTCCTGAGTTTTGCCAATCCGCACAGCCCCTATATGGCTGTGATCAGCGGTTTGTCCCGCCCATTCACGAAGATTATCCAAAAATTTATCCCCCCCATAGGCAACGTCGATCTTTCACCGATGGTGATTGTACTGGTTTGCCAACTCTTGCTCATGCTACCAGTCGCATTTCTGACAGAGGTGGCGAAACGTTTAATCTAGCACGTTGCTGTGATGGTGATTTTTGATTAAAGAAATTGTTCTATCTGCCGATATGAGTGATTCATGGTTTCGTATTACCGCAGATGCGCAAATTTTGACTTTGACATTGCATGTTCAACCCAATGCCCGGAAAACGGTCATCACCGGGTTACATGGTGATGCCCTGAAGATCAAGATTGCAGCAGCTGCCATAGATGGACAGGCAAATGCCGGACTACTGGCATTTTTGGCAAAAGAATTTGAAGTGCCATTACGTCAAATCAAGTTAAAACAGGGAGAGCACTCGCGCCACAAGGTTGTTGAAATTCAAGGCTCAAGCATCAATCCCGTAACCTTGCTCAGTGATGTTAAAACCCATGACCACCCAACTAAAAGCGCAAATTGAACAATATCGGCACTGGCGCGAGGAACTGATACAAGCCATTACCGCCTATGCATCGTGGCTTGAACAATCTGACAACCAGGATGCCAGCCAATCACTACGGTTATCCGAACTGCTGGAAAGCCTCAAACGCGACCAGATGACTCTGGCTTTTGTAGCTGAATTCTCTCGTGGCAAGACTGAACTGATTAATGCGCTGTTTTTTTCAGACTTTAACCAGCGTCTTTTACCATCTGATGTTGGTCGCACGACCATGTGCCCCACTGAAATTTTTTCTGAACCGGACCAGCCCCCGTATATACGCTTGCTACCCATTGAAACGCGCGCTCGGGATGACAGTATTGGTGCACTTAAAAAACTGTCTAAAGAATGGAACAGGATTAAACTTGATCTGAGTTTGCCGGATGAGATGCTCGCCGCAATGCAGCGGCTGACTGAAACCAAAATGGTCACGCCGGAAGAAGCAAAAAAATTGGGACTATGGAGCGATGATCCTGCCTTGATGAACATGATTGACCAAAACGGCAAGATTGAAGTCCCTTCCTGGCGTTATGCGCAAATCAACTATCCTCACCCCCTGCTTGATAGCGGGTTGGTCATTCTTGACACCCCGGGTTTAAATGCACTCGGCACCGAACCGGAATTAACCCTTAATATCATTCCTAACGCCCATGCTGTCCTGTTTTTACTGGCAACCGATACGGGTGTGACGCAATCGGATATGGTTATATGGCGTCAATTCGTTGAACCTCATGCACAACGCCGGGTCGCTGTATTAAACAAAATAGATACGGTGTGGGATGATTTAAAATCACAAAAGCAGATTGAAGACAGCATTCAACGACAGCTGGAAAAAACTGCCAGCCAGCTCAGTCTGGCACCTGAAAGCGTGATTACGATTTCTGCCCAAAAAGCACTGTTGGCAAAAATTCGCAATGATACTGCGCTGTTGAAAAAAAGTGGCATTGAAAAATTGGAAAGCCTGTTTGCAGATGATTTTATTCCCGGAAAACAGGCTATTGTATGCAACTCAGTACTCAAAGAAATTAGCGATATGGTGGGATCATCACGCCAGCAAATCGAAAACCAGCTGCTTTCTTCCCGTCATGAGCTATCCGAACTGGTTTCCCTGACCGGAAAAAACCGGGGCGTCATTGAAATGCTTCGGGAAAAAATCCTTGAGGACAAAAAGCAGTACGATACTTCTGTACAAAATTTCAATCTGACCAAGCAGGCTTTATCACAACAGGGTAATGCGATGCTAGCCAACCTTGATCAGCACTGGCTTGAAGAAACGCTGGATAAAAGCCGTCAATCTATTCAGGACAGATGGACGACAACCGGGCTAATGCGCGGCATGCAATCTTTATTGGCAATGCTCATGAGCCAGTTTGAAAGCACCCTGGAAAGCAGCATGCATATTCAGCGCCTGCTTGACACAGCGTATACTCGTTTTTATAAAAAACATCAGCTTAAACGCGTCAGTCCACCCGCATTAAATCTGGAAATACATCATGCCAAACTGACTGAATTAATTCAGTCTACTTCCACTTTCTGCAATGACCCGGTCAATGTCATGACTGAAAAACATTTTCTTATTAAAAAGTTCTACCTTGCACTGGTTGGCCAGGCAGAAGATGTCTTTATTTTGGCACGATATGATGCAGGCAACTGGTTAAAAAGTGCACTCAATCCCTTGTTCAGCGAGATTAAGGAATACAAAGTACATTTACAAAAAAGGCTGGATAACGTCAAAAAAATTCATGAAAACGTGGACACACTGAAACAGCGCATCAGTGACCAGCAAAACACGATCAAACAACTGGAGGATCAAGTCGCCTTTCTTGATAACATCATGAACCAGCTATCAAACCCGCAAGGGGAAACCCCCAGCAAGGCAAAAGAACACAATACGGCCCTGCTACATTAACACCACATCATACTGTTCCTGGGTGTACTGGCTTTCAACCTGCAAGGAAATCGGTTTGGCGATGAAATCTCCCAACTGCGCCAGACTTTGAGATTCTTCCTCCAGGAACAGATCAATCACGTTTTGTGATGCCAATATCCGGTATTCCCGCGCATTAAATTGACGTGCCTCACGCACGATATCCCGCAGAATTTGATAACAGACAGTCTGCGCAGTTTTCACTTCACCGCGTCCCTGGCAAGTAGGGCAGGGTTCACACAGAATGTGGGCAAGACTTTCGCGCGTTCGCTTGCGCGTCATTTCCACCAGTCCTAGTGCCGTAAAGCCATTGATGGTCATTCGGGTGCGGTCACGCGACAGCCCTTTTTTGAACTCCGCCAATACAGCTTCGCGGTGCTCTTCATTATCCATATCAATAAAATCCACGATAATGATACCGCCCAGATTTCGCAACCGTAATTGGCGCGCAATCACCTGAGAAGCTTCCAGATTGGTTTTAAAAATCGTGTCGTCAAAACTGCGTACCCCGACAAACCCGCCGGTATTGACATCAATAGTAGTCAGCGCTTCTGTTTGGTCGATAATCAGATATCCGCCAGATTTCAGTTCTACTTTGCGCGAGAGTGCTTTTTCAATTTCATCTTCGATGACGTATAAATCAAACAGGGGCCTTTCACCGGAATAATGTTCCAGTTTGGGCAACACGTTAGTGGTATAGGCTTGGGCAAAAGACTGCATTTTCAGATAGGTTTCACGTGAATCAACCAAAAGTCGGTCCGTTTGCTCATTCACAAAGTCCCGCAATACGCGCAATGCCAGATTGAGATCCTGATACAACAAGGTTTTTTGAGGGGCGGTTTTCGACTTTTCCGCAATGTCATTCCATAACTTTCGCAAGTACTCTATATCAGCCAGCAGTTCATTATTTTCTGCCGTTTCAGCCATGGTCCTGATGATAAATCCCCCATGCTCTTCCGGTGGCATCAACTGCTGCAATTTCTCTCGCAAGATAACGCGCTCAGCTTCATCTTCAATTCGCTGAGAAATCCCGATGTGTGTTTCCTGGGGCAAATACACCAGAAACCGCCCGGCGAAACTGATCTGGGTAGATAAGCGGGCACCTTTGGTGCCAATCGGATCTTTGATAACCTGTACCAACAGGGACTGCCCTTCAAACAACAGCTTTTCAATCGGCTTTTGTTCCTCATCCGTTCGTTGAGCCCAGATATCTGCCACATGCAAAAATGCGGCACGCTCCAACCCTATCTCTATAAAGGCCGATTGCATGCCGGGCAATACCCGGCAAACCCGCCCCTGGTAAATATTTCCAACCAATCCGCGTGCGGAGCTGCGTTCAATATGCAGCTCTTGTACTACGCCAAATTGCATTACAGCAACACGTGTTTCCTGCGGGGTAACATTAATTAAGATTTCGTCGCTCATAATCCTGGATTCGCTAATTGAACGGGATGTCGTGTGTCTGGTTTGTTTTGATCAATCTAATTGGAAGATACCTCGCCGTATTTAAGACAACACATTGCCCCCAAACTTTTTTAATAATTGTACGGTTTCATAAAGCGGAAGCCCCATTACACCAGAATAACTGCCTTCAACATGTGTGACAAATGCTGCCGCAAGCCCCTGTATGGCATATCCACCCGCTTTATCTAGTGGTTCCCCTGTCATGACATAATGCTTTATTTCAGACTCACTTAATACTGCAAAAGTAACGGTTGAAGCAGAAAGCAATATTTCCACTCCCTCTTCTAATGCTACCGCAACGCAAGTCAACACTTGATGCGTTTTACCCGAAAGCTTTTTCAACATCGCTTCGGCGTGCTCGCGGTTATCCGGTTTACCTAAAATCTCCCCTTTGAGGCTAACCGTCGTATCCGCCGCCAAAACCACCCGCTTGGGCAAATGTCGCCCTAGAACAGCCTTCCAGCCTGCCTCTGCCTTATTCTGCGCAATTCGCTGGACATAGGCTTCCGGAGATTCCCCTTGCACGGGCGTTTCATCTACGCCATTGCGGCCTTGCTCTGTTCTGAGTAGCAATACTTCGTATTTTACATTGATCTGCTGTAGCAACTCTCTGCGACGTGGACTGGCAGAGGCCAGATAAATACTCAACTTATTGATCACGCTGTTTTCTCATTATTATTCTCGATGATACGGATGATTCTGAATGATCGAGATTGCCCGATACAACTGCTCCGCCAATATCACACGCACAAGCCCATGAGGCAACACCATCGCTGACAGTGACATCAGTAAATCACTACAGCGCCGCATGTCTTCGTGTAACCCGTCCGCACCGCCAATGATAAATGCCACATCACGCCCTGAGCGCATCCATTCTGTCATCGCGCTCGCTAACTGGGGTGTAGGGATACCTTTACCCCGTTCGTCCAGTACCACTTTCACTGCCTGGGGTGGAATGGCTGCCAGCAATCGGTCACGTTCTGCTTCCATGATTTGCTGGGTAGACTTTCCGCTGCCGCGTTTCTCTGGTTTGATTTCAACCAGTTCTATTCTGGCCTCACGGGGCATGCGTTTTGTGTACTCTGCAAAACCGTCCACCACCCAGCCTGGCATTTTATTACCAACAGCAAAAATCCAGAGCTTCATTTCTAGGGTTATTTGGGTGTTACAGCCCCATCCGTACCTTCAGCTTTTTTACGACGGTCTTCTGCGGCACCCCACAATTGTTCGAGGTTATAGTATTCGCGGGTAACCGGTATCATGATATGAACCACAACATCGCCCAGATCAACCAGCACCCATTCTCCGCTTTCCTGACCTTCCACGCCCAAAACAGTAGCGCCACGTTCTTTTAATTTCACGATGACATTATTGGCAAGTGCCTTGGTCTGTCGGTTTGAGTCACCCGTTGCGATTATCATGGTTTCACACATCGAAGTCAGTTTTTTGACATCCAGTACAGTAATGTCCTTTGCCTTGATGTCTTCCAGTGCCGCAACAACGGCTTGTTGCATTTCGTTTGTATCCATTTTGCCTCTACATATATAAGTTATTGGTTTGAATATAATCGAGAACTGCATCGGGTAGCAAATAACGGGGACTTTGTCCCTTTTGCAAACTGTTCCGTATGCTGGTTGCAGAAATATCCAGTGGGGTAATAGGTTGGGTGTAGATGTGACCGCTTGGCAATGCATGCAAAGCATTCACTTCTGTGCGCTGACGTGAAATCACCTCTTTTTGTAACGCGTCAGGCATATTGTCTGCCCAAGAAATCTGGGGAAATCCGGGACGGTGTGCCACCACAACATGGGCTAACGCAAATAATGTCTGCCAGTTATGCCAGGATGGCAAGCCAAGAAACTGGTCCGCACCCATTAATAAACACAATGGTTGCTCCGGCCCCATCTCATGGCGCAATTCACCCAAAGTATCAACAGTATAACAGAGGCCTTCTTTTCGTACTTCGCGCTCATCCAGAACGAACTGTGCATTTGTGGCAATCGCCAGTTGCACCATCTCCAAACGCTGAGAGGATGAAACCGCCGGTTCGGCACGGTGAGGGGGGCGACCTGCCGGAATAAACCGTACCTCTTTTAAAGCCAGCTCGGTCATTAACTCCTGCGCAAGCCGCAAATGTCCAAAGTGAACAGGGTCAAAAGTGCCTCCAAAAATACCTATCGGGGCTGTCACTACGCTCACCGGTTAAGCACTTGCAAACAGAGCAGTCCTGATTGCAAGCAATCGTTGCATGGCACTAATCTTATCATCCGGATTTCTGTGCCAAATAGATCATTCGATAACTCACCGTTGTTTAATACACCTGTCGTGCTCAGGCTCAACGGTTAACCTCGAACATGACCTTCGCCCAGCACAATGTATTTCTGCGAAGTAAGTCCTTCCAGACCTACCGGGCCACGTGCGTGTATCTTGTCAGTGGAAATACCTATCTCGGCACCCAATCCATACTCAAAACCATCAGCGAAGCGTGTGGATGCGTTCACCATGACGGAACTGGAATCCACTTCCCGTAAAAAACGACGGGCACGGCTGTAGTCTTCTGTTACGATGGATTCAGTATGCTGAGAGCTATAAGTGTTGATATGCTCGATTGCCGCATCCATATCCTTCACAATGCGTATCGACAGAATCGGGGCCAGATATTCAGTGGTCCAGTCCTCTTCGGTCGCTGCCAGCATTTGTGATACGATTGCACGGGAGGCCTCACAACCACGCAGCTCAACGCCTTTATCCTGATAAATTTTGCACAGCGGTGGCAGTACAGATTGCGCCACACCTTCAGCTACCAACAAAGTTTCCATGGTGTTGCACGTTCCGTAGCGGGAGGTTTTGGCATTATCGGCAATCTTGATCGCCTTTTCCTGATCGGCTTTATCATCAATATAAACGTGGCACACGCCATGCAAATGCTTGATCACAGGAATACGCGCTTCATTGATTAAACGCTCTATCAGCCCTTTGCCCCCACGCGGCACAATCACGTCAACAAATTCCCGCATGGTAATCAACTCACCTACGGCAGCCCGATCGGTAGTTTCAATCACCTGAACTGAATTTTCTGGTAGCCCGGCAGCTTTCAGACCTTCTCTCACGCAAGCTGCGATTGCCTGATTGGAGTGCATCGCCTCGGACCCGCCACGCAAGATAGCTGCATTACCAGATTTCAGGCATAACCCGGCAGCATCTGCCGTTACATTAGGACGCGCTTCGTAGATAATCCCAACCACACCCAATGGCACACGCATACGTCCGACCTGAATACCGGATGGCCGGAATTTAAGATCGGTAATTTCACCTACTGGATCCGGTAACGCGGCAATTTGCAGCAATCCTTCTGCCATGGAAACAATCCCTTTTTCAGTCAGGGATAAACGGTCCAGCATGGCACTATCCAGTCCGGCGGCTTTTGCGGCTGCCATATCTTTGGCGTTCGCTTCCAGTAGCTTGGCTGCGTCACGCTGAATGGCATGTGCCATGGCAGCCAAAGCAGTGTTCTTGGCATTCGTGTCTGACTTTGCCATTTCACGCGATGCTGCCCGAGCCTGGCGGCCCACTTGCTGCATATAGACTTTCACATCCATCTTGCTTACCTCTTAAAAACTTTTTTCAATGACAAATATACACGAATTACTTAAATAACCACTTGAATCATCACTATTTTTTCTGCATAGGCGCAGTGAGCAATAACCCCAGTTGTAAAATTTCGTCCCAGACATCGCCGGAACGCAGCCCCTTTATCAACTTATCCAGCGCTGCTGCTTGCTGCAATGCCAGCTTGAGGGTGGGCTCTGTCACTCGCCTTAATGCTTTTTCTACCAGGGGCTGACGGGATTCCCATATCCTGGCTGATCGCATCAATTGGTTCAGTGCCGCTCCCTTGCGCTGCCCTTGCTTGATTTTCATCAATGCGCGGATTTCATTGCTCAGCACCCACAATATTAATGTTGGCGCTTCACCCTCTCCTTGCAGTCCTTCTACCATTTTAGCAAATCGGATGGTATCACCCATCAACATAGTGTCACCCAGTTTGAAAACGTCGTAACGAGACACATCCAGTACCGCATTTTTGACTTCTTCAAAAGATATTCTGCCTTGCGGTAACAGCAATGATAGTTTCTGGATTTCCTGCTTTGCTGCGGTTAAATTTCCTTCAACACTGTCTGCCAGAAATTCAAGCGTCTCTTTATCCGCCTGCTGGCCTTGATTAGTGAGGCGTTGCTGAATCCACTGGGGAAGACGATTGCGCTCAACCGGATATACCGCTACCACTACCCCTGCGCTTTCCAGAGATTTGAACCATTGCGAATTTTGCGTTTGCCGTTCAAGTTTGGGTAATGTCACCAATGTGACGGTATCTTGGGGCAGCGACCCGCAATATTGCTGAATAGCCTTGCCGCCCTCCAATCCTGGCTTCCCGCTGGGAATGCGTACATCCAGCAGCCTTTGATCTCCAAACAGCGAAAAACTGTTCCCGGAAAAGAGCAGGTTTTCCCAACTGAATCCGGCTTCAACGGTAAAGATTTCCCTTTCCGCAAAGCCCGACTTTTTGGCAGCTGCCCGTATCCAGTCAGCCGCTTCCAATGCCAGCAACGGTTCATCGCCATGCACGACATACAGCGGCGCCAACTTTCCCTGCAAATGCTGAGCGAGTTGTTCTGGCCGCACATTCATACTGTTACTGGTTCAACTTGGTCGCTTGCAACCGTCGGAATAGCTGCTGGACCGCATCAGACTGCATATCACGATAAAGCAAAGCCTCTTCCGACTCTTTGGCAAGCAACTGCGTATCATCATAGGAAACATCCCTTTTCAGGGCAATTTCCCCTTGGGGTCTCAGATCTTTTCCCTTTCCATCATGTACTCGGTAAGCAATATTATAAAGCAACTTATATTCCCGTACCCGACCACCCCCGCTCAAGGTCAGGATGACTTTCTGCCTGGATTCACCCACGATTTGCAATATGCCTTGCGCTTCGGCAGGATTATCTACGAGTTTTGTTGTACTGCCGGATCTGACCGCTCGTTTCAGTTCATTAACCAATGGAGAATCGCGGTTTCCATCAATATAGAGCGTTTCAAACGGCAAAGTAGCCTGGCCGCGCAAGTGGAACCCACAGGATGCCAGCATCAGACTCAGTACTGCAACAAATAAAATACGCACTCACAGCTCCCTAATTGTTTGTAATAAGGCGTTCAAAACCACTATACAACAATATTAACCAAACGCCCCGGCACGACTACCACTTTCTTGGGTGGCTGCCCTTCCAGAAATTTCTGCACTGCAGGGTTAGCCAACGCCAGACGCTCAATTTCTGCCTTATCCATATCTTTGGCAACACGCATATTGCCACGCAACTTGCCATTCACCTGTAGCACCAGTTCTATCTCATCCTGCACCAGGGCTGTTTCATCCACTTTCGGCCAGCCGGCATCGAGCAGATTCACGTTCGGCTTGAGTATCGCCCAGAGAGCGTGACCTATATGGGGCACGATAGGAGAAAGCATTTGCACCGTTTTTTCCAGCGCCTCCTGCCTGACACCTCTTCCGGCAGGGGTGGAATCTTCCATCTTGCCTAACGCATTCATTAACTCCATGATTGCAGCAATTACCGTATTAAACGTCTGACGCCGTCCGTAATCATCCGTTACCTTTTGAATGGTTTGGTGCAACTGGAAGCGTATCGCCTTCCATTCAGCACTCAATTCACCCCCTGTATACGCAGGCACAACGCCTTGTGCAACATGTTCCTGCACCGCTTTCCACAGCCGTTTCAGGAAACGAAACGCGCCTTCCACACCGGCATCTGACCATTCCAGACTTTGCTCAGGTGGGGCAGCAAACATCATGAACAAACGCGCAGTATCGGCACCGTACTGGTCAATTAAACCCTGCGGGTCAACCGTGTTACCCTTGGATTTGGACATTTTGGAACCATCTTTCAACACCATACCCTGGGTCAGCAGATTATTAAATGGCTCGCAGGATGAGACCAGACCCGCATCCCGCATCAATTTATGGAAAAAGCGCGCATATAACAAATGCAAAATGGCATGCTCAATACCACCAATATACTGGTCTACCGGTAACCAGTAATTTGCCCGCTCATCCAACATGGCATTGCCGCTGTCATGGCTCGCAAAACGTGCGTAGTACCAGGAGGACTCGACAAAAGTGTCCATGGTGTCGGTTTCGCGCTTTGCCTCGCCACCGCATTTAGGGCAAGTGGTTTGGTAAAACTCGGGCATTTTTTTTATAGGTGAACCAATATCGATTTTCACCTCTTCCGGCAACACCACGGGTAAATCCGTTTCCGGAACTGACACATCGCCGCAACTTGCACAGTGAATGATCGGGATTGGGCAACCCCAGTAGCGCTGACGGGAAATGCCCCAGTCACGCAAACGAAACTGGGTACGTTTGCTGCCCAGCGATTTGGCTTCCAGGTCCCCGGCAATGGCATCAAATGCCGGCTGAAAATCCAACCCGTCATATTTCCCGGAATTCACGCAAACGCCATGCTCAGCATAGGCATCCACCCACTCGTCGTTAACATCAACGGCATCATAGCCACCAGATTTTGATGTAATAACGGTTTTGAGCGGCAAACTGTATTTGCGAGCAAACGCAAAATCTCGTTCATCGTGTGCAGGCACCGCCATAACAGCACCTTCGCCATAACCCATCAGCACATAATTGGCCACCCACACCGGCAGTTTTTCACCATTCAAGGGGTGCAATACGAACTGCCCTGTTGGCATGCCCTTTTTTTCCATGGTGGCGAGGTCGGCTTCGGCTACACCTCCATGCTTGCATTCAGCAATAAACGCAGCAAGCTCAGGGTTATTTTTAGCGGCTTCAGACGCCAGTGGGTGCTCACCAGCAACTGCCACGTAAGTTGCACCCATCAGTGTATCCGGACGGGTGGTATAAACCTTGAGCACGCCTTCGCCCGTTGCATAGGGAAAATGCACTTCACAACCAAAACTCTTGCCAATCCAGTTGCGTTGCATGGTTTTTACCTGGTCAGGCCATCCTGTCAGGTTATCCAGTTCAGCCAGCAACTCTTCGGCATAGGCGGTAATCCGCATGAAGTACATGGGAATATCGCGCTTTTCCACCAATGCACCACTGCGCCACCCACGACCATCAATCACTTGCTCGTTAGCAAGAACCGTCATGTCCACCGGGTCCCAGTTGACCTGGGCAGTTTTTTTATAGATCAGGCCTTTTTCGAACAGTTGGGTAAATAACCACTGTTCCCATCGGTAATACTTTGGCTGGCAAGTAGCAAACTCCCGATCCCAGTCAATGGCCAAACCCAGGGATTTAAGTTGTCCGCGCATGTAGTCAATGTTGGAATAGGTCCACGCCGCAGGTGCTACATTATTTTGTATGGCCGCATTTTCTGCAGGCAATCCGAAAGCATCCCACCCCATTGGCTGCAAGACATTGTAGCCCTGCATGCGGTGGAAACGAGAAAGCACATCGCCAATCGTATAATTGCGCACATGCCCCATATGCAGCTTGCCGGAAGGGTAGGGGAACATAGACAGACAATAGTATTTGGGCTTGTCGGAATTCTCGTTTGCCTTGAATGCCTGGGTTGACTCCCAGTATTGCTGGGCATCCTTTTCAACCTGTTCGGGATGGTATTGCCTATCCATGTCTTGCATGACTCAAAATCCGTGATTACCTTGAAAAACCAGCATTATACAGTAAGGAAGCTTAACCCGGATATCTCATCAACCCGAGGCTCTGCGTTCACAGGAAAGTGAAATTGACGGCAAGCTTACGCTGCATAGTGATAGCAGGAAGAGCAGCATTTTCTTTCCCTGCCTTACCCATAGACTACTTGCCCGCGCCTGCCGCCATCACAGCGTTATACGCTGAAGAGCCGACATAACCATCGGCATCGAGATGATTGGCTCGCTGAAAATCCCGCAAAGCGCGACGCGTATTGGGTCCGGCCAAACCATCTGGCTGGCCAGAATAATATCCCAGCGCATTAAGCGCGGCCTGCAACTCGCGGGTTTGAGAGATAGTCAATGGCACGTTATCCTTCGGCCAAGCGCCAATAATGGAAGCGCCGCCGGCAATCCCTTCAGCGAGATATGCAACGCCGAGGGCATATGAAGTGGAATTATTGTAGCGTTTTATCACCCTGAAATTCGGGAAAGTTAAAAATCCCGGACCGCCTCTGCCCGCAGGTAATTCCAGCCTTGCAGACCGTTCTAGGTCTTCAGCGGCCCAGACTGCACCACCAGCACGACGAACCCCGCGCGCAGCCCATTCGCTGACCAGATAACTGCGCTCCGGGTCCCATTGATCCAGTTTAAACGTAACGGGGACAATCACTTCCTGCACTACCGGAGCACCTGTCTGCCACCCTGCCTGCTTGAGCAAATTAGCAGCAGAAGCCAAAGCATCAAACTCATCAGTCCAGATATTGCGGCGACCATCGCCATCCCAGTCAGCAGACCACTCAAGATAAGCCGTTGGTATGAATTGTGTCTGACCCATTGCCCCGGCCCACGAGCCGGTGAGTTGATCTCGTGTTGCAAAGCCGCGATCAATCATTTGTGCTGCAGCAATGAGCTGGCTTTCTGCCCAGTCGCGGCGACGGCCTTCCCAAGCCAGGGTTGCCAGAGATCGAATAATGTCATTGTTGACGGTAATCGTACCGTAGGAACTTTCCAGCCCCCATACTGCGAGCAGAATTTCAGCACGTACGTCATAGCGCGCAGCTATCGCATCGATTGTTTGACGGCGGGCTGCATAAGCCGCTTGCCCGTTGGATATCCGCAAATCTGATGCCGCACTGTCAAGATAAGACCAGATCGGACGCACAAATTCCGGCTGGCTTTGATCGCGCTCAATAATACGCTCATCGGGCTCAAGCCCGTCAAGCATAGAGGCTATCGTTTCAGCCTTTGCCCCTGCCTGGGTCAACCGAATGCGAAAACCGGCAAGCCAGTCAGCAAATAGCTGAACATCCTGCTTCGCCACCGCCTGATCCGCGTTCTTTAATCCGCAATTGACACAGGGCTCGGCAGTCTGTGGCTGACTTTGGTCGAGGGAAACTTTCACCCCCTGTCCATTTGTCGCACAACCGAATATCGTCAAAGAAACTAAAAATGCGGCTACTTTTCCGGCTATTATTTTATTCACTTTTCTCACCCAACTTTATGCTCAAAAAACCGCTCGACCCAGATAGGCTTGCTCCAACTTCTCAAACCGGATGCGGATCGCCTTTTTTACCTTCTTTGCTCTCAACTTAACCAAAAGATGTAACCATTTTTAAAAACACACAACCATTATAACCGCATTATCCGCACGCACCTTTCCCTGCAACTTGCCGCTCCATAAACGCAATAGACCGCGCCTGATCTTGCTCATCGTACTATAAAGCCACATACTGCCATTACGAGCCACCTAGTGACAAAAGCAGCGCTAAGGGGCTATACTGACTCATTTTTATCTTTTAAAAAGCTGTAGGAGAGCCTGATGTCCAAGAAGCATCCTGTTATCGCTGTGACCGGTTCATCCGGCGCCGGTACTACCACGGTAAAACGTGCTTTCGAGCATATTTTCCGCCGTGAAAATCTGAACCCTGCCATTGTCGAAGGCGATAGCTTTCACAGCCTGGATCGCACTGCGTTCAAAGAAGCGGTAGCCAAGGCTGAAAAAGCCAAAACCCGCGCACCTAGCCACTTTGGGCCAGAAGCCAACCACTTCGACAAAATTGAAGAATTGTTCAAAACCTACGGCGAAACCGGTTCGGGCAAGCGTCGCTTCTACCTGCACAATGACGAAGAAGCTGCTCCATACAAACAGGCTGCTGGCACTTTTACCCCTTGGAAAGCAATTCCCAAAGGAAGCGACTTGCTGTTTTATGAAGGTTTGCATGGTGGCGTTGTAAATGGCAAGGTTGATGTATCCAAGTATGCGGATTTGCTGATTGGCGTTGTGCCAATTGTGAATCTGGAGTGGATCCAGAAAATTCATCGCGACTGCGCTGAGCGTGGTTACTCTGCCGAAGCTGTCACTGACACGATTTTGCGCCGTATGCACGACTACGTGCACTACATCACCCCGCAATTTTCTCGTAGCCATGTTAACTTCCAGCGCGTACCGACGGTTGACACCTCTAACCCGTTTATTGCTCGTGATATCCCCACACCGGATGAAAGTTTCATCGTTATCCGCTTCAAGGATGCCAAGAAAGTGGATTTCCCTTACTTACTTAACATGATTAACGGTTCTTTCATGTCCCGTCCTAACACCATTGTTGTGCCTGGCGCGAAAATGGGTTTTGCGATGGAAGTAATTCTGACACCGCTGATTCATGAAATGATCTTGAACAAGAAAAAAGCGAAATAACGGGTTTTCCCGTAATTTTCAGACCGGCATAGTGAGGCAGTTGCTTTACTTGCCGGTTTTATAATTTTTAAAGTTGAACCTTAAGTCGTAAACCCGACTTTACCCCACTTTACATCACTTCAAAAACTATTGCTTTCAGTCTACTATTTTAAAGTAGGGAAAAACGCAATTTCGTCTCCATTCTGAACGGGGGAATTCGGTTCAACAAAACGCTTATTAATAGTGATCTGAAGCTTTGTCAGATCTGCCAGAGCTTTCTGGTAACGCTCGCCTCGTTGGGCAAGAATTCCCGCCAGCGATTTCACATCCCGCACGTCATCAGGCAACAGCATTTCTTCCTGTGAGCAACCAATCACGTCTACCAGCCTCATAAAATACAAAATTTTTATCATTTTTATCCTTTGTTTCGCCAACGATAAATTGCCCACATGAGCAAGCTAGCCAGCAATATAAACCCCAATATGGCTTCTTCATAGTGGCGAATATCTGTAATCAGCAGTTCAAGCACACTGCCAAAAAAATAACCCAGCATGCCTATTACAATGGCCCAAACTGCTGCACCCACCATATTCAGCATCAAAAAACGATGCCACGGTATGCCACTCATGCCTATCGCAATCGGTCCAATAATACGCAAACCGTAAAGAAAGCGGATGACTAAAATAAGCGGGGTATGGTGTTTGTGCAACAATGATTGGACATGGGATGCGCGCGCAGCAAACCGTGGGTAATTTGCCAGAATTTTAACGCCTTTGTGCTGGCCAAGTAAAAAATAAAACTGATCCCCCAGCAAACTGCCTGCAAATGCCGCCGCGATCACCAGAGGCAGATCCAGATAACCACGAAATGCTGCAAATCCGGCCATCGCCAGAACCGTTTCGCCTTCCAGAAAAGTACCTAATAAAACGGCGAAATAGCCATAATTTTCGATGAAAGACTGGAGTGTCACACTTGCCTTATTGTCACGTGATTATTTTTCAAGGGGGTAACCTTCCGCATCCCATAGTTCAACACCACCGGCCAGGTTATATACGGTTGCAAAACCCATTTGTTTTAGTGTCAGCGCGGCCAGGGCACTGCGCCCACCACTCTGGCAATACAGCAGAATGGTTTCTTCCTGTGCATGGCACAGACGTTCATCCCTATACTTGGTTCCAGCGTCTGCAGCACCCTCCAGCAACCCGCGGGGAATGCAAATGGCGCCGGGCAAATGACTTTTTTCAAATTCATAAGGTTCTCTGATATCCACAACTAGCACTTTCTCTTCTTCGAGATTGTCTTTTGCTGTATCAGCATCCCATTCCTTGATCTGTTTGCGCGCTTCGCGCACGAAATCCCCAAGCGTCATCGCCATGATTTATAATACCTTCTCAATTAATCTTTTCGCCAAGTTTCACAACATCACAAAAACCAAAAATTTTGATTCATCAATTTATTGGCTGTTTGTGAACTTAAATAAAAACAGGGTCATACGGTTTTGCTCTTGGCTACCATCCGGAAATTCTAGCACATGCCTTCTTCAATTTTATCTGGTCTCAACCCTCCTCAACTTGAAGCAGTCACGTTGCCCCATGAATCCGCGTTAATTTTAGCAGGGGCGGGGAGCGGTAAAACACGGGTACTCATTACCCGCATCGCTCACCTGATCCAAACCGGGCAAACCAGCCCTAATGGCATTTTAGCCGTTACTTTTACCAACAAAGCGGCAAAAGAGATGCTCGCCCGCCTTTCTACCATGCTGCCCATTAATCTGCGAGGCATGTGGATTGGCACATTTCACGGATTATGTAACCGCTTACTTCGTGCTCATTATCATGATGCAGGACTACCTGCACTTTTCCAGATACTGGACAGTGCCGACCAGCTTGCCACCATCAAACGGTTAATGAAGAGCCTGAATGTGGACGATGAAAAATATCCACCCAAACAGGTACAACATTTTATCAATAGCAATAAAGAATCCGGCATCCGTGCTGCCAAGGTAGAAAGTTATGATGCTTTCACCCACAAACTCACTGAACTGTATGCGGCCTATGACGAACAATGCAACCGTGAAGGGATAGTGGATTTTGCCGAGTTGCTGCTACGCTGCTATGAACTGCTCAGCCGAAACGAACTGCTACGGGAGCATTATCAAAGAAGGTTCAACTATATTCTGGTGGATGAATTCCAGGATACCAACCGTTTGCAATACCTTTGGTTGAAGCTATTAGCAGGTAATAACAGTGCGGTTTTCGCAGTGGGTGATGATGACCAGTCCATTTATGCCTTCCGTGGGGCCCATTCCGGCAACATGCGCGACTTTGAACAGGACTTTTCCGTAGAAAAAGTTATTAAGCTGGAACAGAATTACCGTTCACATGGCAATATTCTGGACGCTGCCAATGCGCTGATCAGCCAGAATAGAGGCCGTTTGGGTAAAAATCTTTGGACGTCAGAAGGCTCGGGCGAACCGATCCGCCTGTATGAAGCGGCTTCTGACCTGGAGGAAGCGTCTTTTATCGTAGATGAAGTGCGCAACTTGCACAAAAATGAAGGCTTGGCGCTTTCTAACATGGCCCTGCTTTATCGCTCCAATGCGCAATCCCGCATTCTGGAGCACGCCCTGTTCAGCGCAAATATTCCCTATAAAGTTTATGGTGGCCTGCGCTTTTTCGAACGCCAGGAAATCAAGCATGCGCTGGCTTATCTGCGCCTCACTGCCAATGCCAATGATGACGGCGCGTTCTTGCGTATTATCAATTTCCCCACGCGAGGCATCGGTAACCGCAGTCTGGAACAACTACAGGATATTGCCAAGCAACAAAATATCAGCCTGTGGCAGGCTGCCATATCGGGCGCATTAAGCGGGAAGGCCGGCAGCAATATCACTACCTTTATCCAATTGATCGAATCCATGCGCGAAACTTGCAATGGGCTGCCGCTACAAGAGCAAATGGAACATATTCTGGTGCACAGTGGCCTATATACCCACTACCAGAACAGCAAAACCGAGTCCGACCGAGTTGAAAACCTGGATGAACTGGTGAATGCAGCAACATTGTTCATGAATGACTTTGAAACCCAGCAACAAGCGGATAGTGAACAACAGGATGTACTGGCCTCCTTTCTTACCCATGCATCGCTGGAAGCTGGGGAACATCAGGCCATTGCGGGTTCCGATGCCCTACAATTAATGACTGTACATGCGGCCAAAGGACTGGAGTTTCATGCGGTATTTCTGAGCGGGATAGAAGAAGGACTATTCCCGCACGAACAAAGCCTGAATGAACGGGATGGCATCGAAGAAGAACGGCGCTTGATGTATGTCGCCATTACCCGTGCCAAACGCAGATTGTATTTAAGCCTGGCCCAGAGCCGCATGCTGCATGGACAAATCCGTTATGGCATTCCTTCACGCTTTTTATCTGAACTGCCCGCAGAACTACTCAAGCGCATTAATACCTGGGCGCAACCGGCCTATACCGAGCAAACTTATTCCAGCAATTCTGCCAGTAAACCCATTAGCCGATCCAGTAACAACGATTCCCCTTGGCACATCGGGCAAAACGTCACCCATCCCAAATTTGGCGCGGGGGTGATTATCAACCATGAGGGGAAGGGGGGTGATGCCAGAGTGCAAGTGAATTTCAGCCAGTCTGGAACCAAGTGGCTGGCATTGGAGTACGCTAAGCTGGAACCGGCTTAAGATTGAAGCAGATAGAAAGTTTATTAAATTAACTGTTTTAAAATATACTTTCTCAAACTCACTCACTAACCCCTGTCAATGCTTGGAATATCTATTACGTTTTACTTCTTTTATATGCCAGCAAGTGATGGATTCATCATGAAATGGTGAGGCACTTTTTATAATGGCAAAACCTTGTCGGAAAATCTTACACCCCTCCCATATCTCTTCCACACTATCGCGCCCACTAATGCTCGCTGTGAAAAAAAACATGGCAAATCAATCCGTTATGATTTTTACATATTTATGTGGCCTGAATATTGCTTTAATCCATTGCAATGATTCCGAGCAGCGTGGTTCTCTGTAACACGCTGTACAAAGAATTTAAAAAACCAACCCAAACCTGGATTATTTAATGCAACCCACGCAAACCCTTCTCACTTCAATTATTCTCAGCGCAGCACTATTATCTGTCACCAACGCCAATGCAACTCCTGTTCGGCTCGACTACTCTGTCTCTGGAACCGGGATTTACCAATATGATTTTAACCTTGTCTTAGACAACCACGACTCAAGCTGGTCGCCTGGACAAACTGTCAGTGGGATAGTCTTTGGTGATTCGCCTTCATCGAGTCCTTTTAACGACTTCATTGGCGATCCCGCGTCGCTCCCTATAGGCCCATTTACTTCTTATACCAATATAAATGGCAGCCACAATGGCCCAATGCTTTTAAACATCAGTTCTTTCTGGAGCCCAACCGCAGTAGGCAACAGTCTACATTGGTCAGGCACGTCTGCTACTTTCTTGGGTCAGGGACAGCTCCAATTCAGTACATTAATGGGCACTATGGCCACAGCTAATTTCGAGGTTGCACATCTTCAATCTGTACCCATCCCTGCCGCTGCATGGCTGTTCGTTTCTGGTCTTATTGGCTTGGCTGGTATTGCTCGCAAACACAAAACATCTTAATTAAGTTTTCTTGATTCGATTGCGGCAGCTAGATGGTCACCTTTTTTGGATTTTAGGTCATGAAAGTCTTTTGGGGGGCAAGGACAGGCATTTTCGATGTAACTGCCAGCTTAATATAGTCTACTTGTAACGAAGTAAATCTATCTCATTGATTTATAAATGGTTGCACACAGATTAAATACTCATTTAGTGTTGTATTTTCATTCAAAGCTTCACCGCAGAGACGCAGAGGTAAAAACGTCATTTCGTGGTGAATGTTTGTGTTCCGTATTTGCTAGAGTGCTGCCTGGGCACTCGAATTGCGAAGACCTACACCTTGGTTTTCTCTGCGCCTCCGCGCCTCTGTGGTTAAACAAGCTGCTTAAATTCACACAGAACAAAACTTCCTGTTAATCAGAAGCCAAATCAGGTGTAGCTGATTCCGGCTCAGGCGGCACAAAAATATCCCTATACCCGGTATAGATCGAGCCCACCAGTAAAACAAAAAAGATGAATATCACCGGAAAAACCAGCAGTGTTGCAATGGTTTGCCCCATTGCAGGGCCGCCCAGCTTGCTGAATATTGCAATAATAATGCCCAGCAAATAAGAGATGATTAAATCTGCCAGCAAATACAACATGCCATAAACCAGAAATGGCCACATGTTGCGGATAGACGCCTTGAAAGACATGACCATAGCGGCTACAGGGGGGACTTTATCAAATATTACCAGTGCCGGTGCAAACCAGACTGCGGTGGTAAATGGCAAAAATATGAGCAAGCCTACGATAGATGGCCAGATCAGGTTGCTGCTGGCTTCTTTAAAGGCTTCTACGTCTGAACTCTCTGAAGCCATCAGCTTTAATAGGGCGTCAAACTCCTCGCCCCATCCCATCGTTAATATCCAGATGGTGAGTATTCCGGCCAGCAGCGAAAAACCGCCAATGGCAACGAGTGGTTTAGGTGTAGATTTAAACCCCGCCAGGAGATGCTTGAGTACTAGCGGCTTGCCTTCTTCCAGGTCTTTCACGCCGAGCAGCAACCCCGCTTGCAGAATTGGCCATAGCATAAAGAAGACCACAATACCGATTACCGGTACAGCCATCAGAAACAGGCTGCCAAAAAAAGACAGCGCCATGATAGCCATCCACAACGAGGGGTTAGCTAAAAATATGTGCCAACCATCCCGGAGCCATTTCCACCCATAGAGCGGATTCAGTTTACGTATAACCATTTATTTAATTCAAGTGAAGGTTCATACCCACAGCCGCTGCAGTTCATTCTGAGCAGTTATATGACCTTGCAGGATACGCTGGAAGTGAGAAGGGTCCTTGGCATGCGTCAGTTCGCCAGGCCTCGGGAAATAAAAATCGTACAAGCGGGATAGCCAGAAACGCAACGCTCCGGCGCGAAGCATGACTGGCCAGGCACCTCGTTCCAGTGCAGTAAAAGGCCGGGTGGCATGGTATGCCTTAAGCAATGCCAGCATGCGTTCACGGTCCAGCTGTCCATCGGCATCCACGCACCAGTCATTAACGGTGATGGCGACGTCGTAAAGCCA
Source organism: Sulfurirhabdus sp. (assembly GCA_043759595.1). Taxonomy (GTDB): domain Bacteria; phylum Pseudomonadota; class Gammaproteobacteria; order Burkholderiales; family SMCO01; genus Sulfurirhabdus. The sequence continues at coordinate 33,488 of JAYVLG010000059.1, forward strand.
GACATCGTTGCACGCGTAGTAAAAATCAATCACGCCACCAATGGTATCGCCATTAAACAGGACATTGTCGCGGAATAAATCTGCATGAATGACGCCTCTGGGCAAATCCTGGAAACGGTATAGCGCCTGGTAACGCAATTCTTCCTTGAGCATGGCGGCTTCTGCCAGTGGCAGCTTTGGTAATACTTCTGGCGCGGTGGCTTTCCACCAATGGGGGCCACGCGGGTTTTCCATGGTTGCACTATAGGATTTTCCCGCCAGATGAATATCCGCCAGCATTTCACCTACTTGTGCGCAATGGTGTGCCGTGGCCTGTTCGATGGATTTGCCTTGCAGACAACTGACGAGGCAGGCAGGCTTGCCTTCCAGCTCGCCCAGAAATGAATTGTCCTGACTGGCTATCGGGCTGGGGCAGGGCACGCCATGACTGGAAAGATGCGCCATCAGATTGATGAAATAGGGCAACTCTTCCGCAGTCAATTTCTCAAACAGGGTCAGCACAAACCGACCATGACTGGTCGTGACAAAGTAATTGGTGTTTTCGATGCCGGAAGCGATTCCCTGTAAATCATTCAGGGAGCCAATCGCGTAGCGCTTGAGCCAGAGTGTCAGCTGCTCAGTGGAGACGGTTGTATAGACAGACATAATTTAATCGTGAAGGATAAACAGAAAAAGCATGGTAATACTGCTTACCCTTAAAATCTCATCAAAACCCACTGGGGTACGCGCACGCCTGAATCCAGGTTATCCTGTCGGGCAAACTGACCATCGCCGCGCTGATCGACCAGATAATAAGACACCCCGTGCGGCGGTGTGACCTTCAGCATATAAAGTCGGCCATTAAGGCGATACTGCTCTACCTTGTCTTCGCCCTGCTTGATAATAGTTACCTGCGGCTCCATGGACTCATCCACTATTGCTGGCGGCTCTGGCAACGGCTCCAGATCCTTCGGTTGTGTGCCCGTACCTGCTGCATAGGCAGGGAGCGTAGTCAGGCAAAACATGAGTGTAGCGATTGTGTGGCGCATAGGATTTCCTTTAATTTAAACCCATTTTAGCATGATTATCCCGGCTGCTTACAGGCTAAGCTGGATCTCGCGTTCTTGTGCAGAAGGCTCGAAACCACGAGCTTCGTAATGCTTGAAGATGGCGTCTACGACTTCTTTGGGTTCATTGATGACCTTGATCAGGTCCATGTCTTCCGGGTTGATCATCCCTTCTTTAACCAACGTTGTCTTGAACCAGTCGATTAATCCTGCCCAGAAGGGCTCATGCACCAAAATGATCGGAATTTTGCGCGTCTTGCCGGTTTGCACCAGTGTCAGCGCCTCCATCAGTTCATCCATGGTGCCGAAGCCGCCTGGCATCACCACATAAGCCGTAGCAAATTTGACAAACATTACCTTGCGTGCAAAAAAATGACCGAAAGTCTGACTGATATCCTGATAAGCATTGTTATTCTGCTCATGGGGAAGTTGAATATTCAGGCCAACACTGGGTGATTTGCCAAAAAAAGCACCTTTATTTGCGGCTTCCATGATGCCAGGGCCGCCGCCTGAAATCACACTGAATCCGGCGTCTGACAGCTGCCGTGCGATTTGCTCGGTCAATATATAATAAGGGTCATCGGGTGAGGTGCGGGCACTGCCAAAAATACTGACTGCGGGCTGAATGCCACTTAAGCGTTCCGTGGATTCAACAAATTCTGCCATAATCTCAAAAACGCGCCATGATTCCCGTGCAGTGTACGACGATTTGGCAAGCAACTCCGGATCAGCCATTTTAGGCAATTTATTGATAGAACTCATAGCTGGATACCCGCATTTAATGGAAACGCAATCACAAAACAACCCTGTTGAACCCTCTTCCAGCGCTAAAACACTGCTGCTGGTAGATGGCTCTTCCTATCTCTACCGCGCCTTTCATGCAATGCCGGACTTGCGCAATCAGCACAACGAACCTACCGGTGCCATTTATGGCGTACTCAACATGCTTCGCCGGCTGCATAAAGACCACATCGCCGATTATAGCGCGTGTGTGTTTGACGCAAAAGGAAAAACCTTCCGCGATGACTGGTATCCGCAATATAAAGCCCATCGCCCCCCTATGCCGGATGACCTGCGGTGCCAGATAGAGCCCCTGCTGGAAGCCATACGGGCCATGGGCTGGCCCCTGCTGATTGTGGATGGGGTTGAAGCGGATGATGTCATTGGCACACTGGGTTTATTGGCTGAAAAAGAGGGCATCCGCACCATTATTTCTACCGGTGACAAGGATATGGCCCAGTTGGTGAACCCCCATGTCACATTGGTCAACACCATGACCAATGAAACACTGGACAGGGAAGGGGTGATCAATAAATTTGGCGTCCCGCCAGAACGCATACAGGATTACCTGACGTTGATCGGCGATACCGTGGATAACGTCCCTGGCGTGGAAAAAGTCGGCCCGAAAACCGCGGTAAAGTGGCTGGCTGAATACGGTTCACTGGACAATCTGGTCGCCAATGCAGATAAAATTAAAGGCGTAGTGGGCGATAATCTGCGCAAAGCGCTGGATTGGCTGCCCATGGGTTACAAACTGGTTACCATTAAAACCGATGTGCCCTTACCCGTGGAAGTGCGAGGCTTACACCCCCAGCCACAGGACCAGGCCAAACTGACTGCGCTGTTTGGACAATTCGGATTTAAAACCTGGCTCCGGGAAATTGCCAGCGAGGAAACTGACCACGAGACAACAATTACAACAACACTCCCTGCGGTAACACGCAACTACGAAACCATTACAACCGAAGCTGCGCTGGATACCTGGCTAGCCAAAATCAGTTCCAGTGCACTGGTTGCCGTGGATACCGAAACCACCGGCCTTGACCCAATGATCGCCCGCCTGGTGGGTATTTCACTTTCGGTTGAAGCACACTACGGCGCCTATATCCCCCTTAACCATCGGTATCCTGGCGCGCCGGACCAACTCAGTGAAACCTATGTACTGCAACGCCTGAAACCCTGGCTGGAAGACCCATCCATGCTCAAGCTGGGGCAAAATATTAAATACGACCAGCATATCTTCGCCACCCATGGCATAAAGCTTGCGGGCGTGCATCACGACACCCTGCTTGAATCCTATGTACTGGAAAGCCATCGTCCCCATGATATGGACAACATGGCGTTACGCCACCTGGGCGTTAAAACCATTGCTTATGCCGAAGTCGCCGGTAAAGGGGCCAGCCAGATCGGTTTTGAAGATGTCTCTATCGAAACCGCAGCGGAATACGCCGCAGAGGATGCCGACATTACCCTGCAACTACACGAATCCCTGTACCCGCAAGTCAGCGCAGACAGCAAACTGGAATACGTTTACCGCCACATCGAAATACCGCTGATCCAAATTTTGTATCAAATAGAGCGTAATGGCGTACTGCTGGATTCCAGACTGTTGGGCATCCAAAGCCATGAACTAGGCTTAAAGATACAAGAACTGGAGAAGCAAGCCCATATTCTGGCTGGGCAGCCGTTCAACCTGAACTCCCCCAAACAGATACAGGAAATTCTCTTCACCCAGCAAAAACTGCCGGTGATCAAGAAAACGCCAGGCGGCACCCCCTCAACGGACGAAGACGTGCTTCAAAAGCTGGCAGAAGACTACCCTTTGCCCAAATTGCTGCTGGAATATCGCGGCATCGCCAAACTGAAATCCACCTATACGGACAAGCTGCCCCGCATGGTGAATCCGGCAACCGGGCGCGTACATACCAACTACAGCCAGGCAGTCGCCATCACCGGCCGG
>JAYVLG010000060.1:0-6766 GCA_043759595.1 Sulfurirhabdus sp.
CCGCTTGATCAATTACTTAAAAATACGGAGATGCAAATGATCACACAGCAAAACAATAACCAACTGAATCTATTCAATTAAATTGCCGGACACTACTGAGTTAAATATTAAGTTTAGCGGTTTAACTGAGGTTTCCAGGGTCATTGTTCTTGCTCGAGCAAAGCAGGCTCCAAATCAGCCTCTCGACCATTTTTCACCAGGAAGGCAAATGCAGCCATAATGGCATTACCCACCTGATGGGGTGCACACTGGTAAAAATACGCCCATGCGTCACTTCGCTTTTCATTGTATATCTCTGCATCTGACGGATGCATGTCAAGCCAAGCCAACCGAACTGCGTATCCAATCAATACATCCAGCACAATATAATCATCCAGATGTATTTCTGGATTTGCCTTGATAATGGTTATCAGTGCAGATAGCGCTTCCATGGTGAGATGTCGGTAGTCCGGAGCTGCAATATTGTTCAACAGATGATCCACCAGAAACGCAAAATTACGCTCTCCTGCTGTCATCTGACCATGAATCACTTCGCTATCCAGACAATTACCGGGGTTAAACCTGTCCCCGACGATTATCCCTTTGCAATGTTCAAGCGCGTTCCAGATATCCTCAAACAGTTCTTCGCGCACTCGCATCATCACGCCATGCGACTCTCGCCAAGCACGCCAGGCCTGAGTCTCAGAAAACTCCAACGGGTCATCTTCAGCGTCAAAGCGCACCCTGGCGAGGCTTCCGGACTCGCTATGTACATTCAGGGATTCCACTTTCGCCAATGCTGTGACCATATCCTGATAACTTCTGAGCACTTCACGCAAATTTTCCAGCAGCGAATGAGGGCTCAACCCCACCAAATAATCGAAAGCAGCATGCTGTGGTACCGCGTACCGGATAGCAAGCTGCCCGGTTATCAGTTGCAACAAATGCCCTGGACGCAAGGTGCGCATACCCTCGAACAAGTAAGCTTCCGACTTGATCAGCATGGCAAGATACAATATCACTTCCTGGTTCAAAATGCGTTCACGCTCATCATCCCCGCAAGATAAAGCAATCTTCTCCAAAATGTCCGCATTGCACTCAGGCTTTGAAATAAGCGTATTGCTGCTATAGGACCGCCCCACAGCCAGTTGTTTTTGCCGTACAACAATGATCACAACGGCATCTTCCAGAGTGGCATCATGCAAGCCCAGCAAACCGGCAGCTTGACGAATCACAGCCCATATATCCGTTTCACCAGCCAGCTGGTAAATTTCAGCAACAAACTGACGAATAGTACAGGGATTGTCTGTAGCGCCGATTTCAGCATCAGGCCCCAGTTCTTTCCACAATAAACTCAGCAATGCAATTTGTTCATGTAAATTACGGCTGGACCACAAACGGATAATCACGTCCTTTGTCACAAATTCTTCTTGCCAGCCTGGCAATTCAAGCACACTCAGCACTCGGCACAGTGCCGGATCATGGCTTACCAGGCTGCAACGAGGTGTTTCCGGGATGATGGCAGCAGGTGAAAAAGAAAATTCAGGCAAATAATCTATTCGCTCTTTTCCCGCCACTTTGGCCAGATCAGTCAACGCTCCCACACGCACTGCCACACCATTACATATTCCGGATTGCATTTCACGCATGCAATTAATCAACCTGTCCGCTGATTCGTCGGAGAGCATCGATTCATCAATCAACAACACGATAAGCGGATTCCCGGCACTATCCCAATGCCTGGCGAGATAAGCCAATTCACCCGTAAACCGCTCAACCATAAGACGGTCATCAAGGGTTAAATAAAAATTACGCTTATCCATAAATTGCGGCAGAAAAACTACTTTTTCACCGCGCAACATGTATACATGGCTTGTTGTCAGTCCGCGAGGTCTGCGCATTGGCCGGCCTGTAAGACCCAGTTTTGCATTCTTGCCCACATGCACAAAAGCCCTGGCCAGATCTTCAGCTTGCCGTACCCTGAATGGCGCCACCTCATCCAGGGTTTGAGTTTGAATACCCAAAGATTGGAGGTGGGACTTCACTTTCTCATTTTCAGCCATTGGCGCGACAAGCACTCTTACCTGGCGACTGTATCCAAGGCGGCTTCGACGATTGAGTGGGTCAATATCCGACAATGTCAACAATCCATCCTGAATCAACGCTCCGAGCCAGTACAAACTCTGAGCCCAAACCAGTGGAACATTATCATTGGGCACTCGCTCCTGGCTGTGCGGCTGCTCCCTTTCTGCCTCTATCTTGTCAGCTGACACATAATAGAGTTCCGGCAATAGACGCTGCCCGTTCTGCTCAACAAAAAGCGACGCCAGTTTGGTGCTGTATTCCTTGACTTGGTCTTCATCGCCACGAAACAACCCATCCAACACCAGATAAGAAAAGAATAACGGCCATTCAGACTCAATGTGTTCAAATTCCTTGAGTTCGGATGGTTCATAATGCAGGCGACTGGCATCTTCCAGCATGGTCTGGTGACCATCCAGCATAAAACGCTTGCAGCCGTAGCGCCCTCCTAATTTACTCAGGATGACTTCGCGAGTCCGTTTAACCAGTTTCGCATCTTCCATCGCAAAGGCTGGAAATCCGATTATGCTCAGCAGTGCCGCATCGGTTTCCTTTGAGTTGGACTCCCTTGGAAGCAAAAACCACAAAGTGACGCGCGCCCTTGCTATTTCGTCAGGCACAACATGAATAACCGATGCCTGTCCGCCCTCTACACCAAATACGTTAAACCCGTTCAGCGCTTCCAGGGCTGCTTTGGCCATCCCTACCGAGCTCGCATTGAGTTCAGCTATACCGTGGTTGATTTTATTTCCCCGCTCCCAGATTCCATAATCAGGGGTACGATAGGCGCGACCAATGTAATAAACAAGATTCTGAATGAAGTTGACTTCATCCATCGTGAAAATAATACGCAGACCGGATGCGGTCATTTGTGCCAGCATCAACAGGTATAGTGATGTCGCGTCTATCTGCAGATGCCCCCAGTCCTGATCGCCCACAACCGGGTCTCCCGTTTGGGTATCATATTTTGCATGAAGTGCATCAACGGTATGTTGCGACTGCTTGAAGCGCTCAACCTTGTCCGCCTGTTTCATCATGGAAACAAGCAACCCTCTCATCAGCTTTACGACACTCTGCTGCAAGTGGTACCCCTTGCCATCATCGTGATCCAGTTGACGGAACGCGAGCGCCAAGCCCCATACAGCGAGAATACTATAGACATTGTCACGTACCCAGGCATCCGTATAATCACCATGGGCAGTAATTGCAGTACTTGCAGGTAGCAAACCACTTATGGGATTTTGTCGAGACAAAATAACCGAATCAATCTGCTCAAAATACTGTTCGAGCAAAACTTTGCGCTTATAACGCTCAGCGTCATAAGATTCGCCACCTTCTTTTTCTAAAGTGTAATTATTGAAAGCCATGGAAGTACACTATTTTTAAAAATTTTTCATTGTATGCGCAGCCCTCAAAAGTAAAACCGGAGCCTGCCGGATACATTACGGTGACTGACGTCCCTGAACGACAGAAAGCGAGTGCATTAACTGAGTTATGTTGCCAATTTGCAGTGGATCTGTACTTGCTACCCGCGATTGCTCACCCTCAAATGCATTACTGATAAAATCTACAATTGATGAAGCACCTATGGAAACGATTGAAGCCAGGATGAATACCAGCATACTGCGAGTCAGCCCCTTATTTATCCCCTGCGCATCCAGATAACGCCCAAGATAAAAAACAGCCACAAAAAAGGCAATCGTAGAGAGGATAAGACTCAGCAACATTCTGGATTCCCCTTCGATAAAAACACATACTCACTTGTCGGCTTCTGCCAATAACAAGCTGTCAGTTATGATCATACGCCCGCCAAGTCAGGAGAACAACCACCAAAAACCACATTATCTCAGACTTTAATGCCTCAACAACCTCATTGAGGTAAAATGAGAGAATCTTGGCTGCCGACCATTGCCTGGTGGTTATACAGCTTAATGTATCTGGAATATTGTGCATGTTACGAATAACAGAAGTTAAACTCCCCCTTGAACACCCTGAATCCGATATCAAGGATGCCATACTCACGCGATTAGGCATCCCGGCAGAGCAACTAATCAGCTTCACTATCGCCCGACGCGGTTACGATGCCCGTAAATTATCCAATATCACATTCATCTATACGCTGGATGTCGAAGTTAAAAATGAACAAGCCATACTCAAGCGGCTGAAAGGTGATAAACACCTCTCGCCAACACCTGACACCCAATACCAGTTTGTCACGCAGGCACCTGTACAATTAACGGCGCGACCAGTTGTCATTGGCATGGGCCCAGCCGGACTTTTTGCCGGCCTCATTCTTGCACAAATGGGTTTTCGCCCAATCATTCTGGAGCGGGGAAAAGCAGTACGGGAACGCACTAAGGATACATTCGGCCTATGGCGGCAGGGCGTGCTAAATCCGGAATCAAACGTGCAATTTGGTGAAGGGGGTGCGGGTACCTTTTCCGACGGCAAGCTGCACAGCCAGATCAAAGATCCAAAACATTACGGCAAGAAAGTGCTGACTGAATTTGTCAACGCGGGCGCTCCACCAGAAATTCTGTATGTCAGCAAACCTCATATCGGGACCTTCAGACTGGTCGGCGTAGTTGAGAAAATGCGCGCGACCATTGAAGCGCTGGGAGGCGAAATCCGCTTTCAAAGCAGAGTCGACAATATTGATATCGACAACGGTCAGGTACGCGGAGTTGTGTTATCCAGCGGTGAGCATATTGCCACAGAAAACATTGTCCTGGCCATTGGTCACAGCGCGCGTGATACCTTTCAAATGCTCTATGATCAAGGGGTGTATATAGAAGCAAAACCTTTTTCTATCGGTTTCCGCGTGGAACACCCACAATCTCTGATAGACCATTGCCGTTTTGGCAAATATGCGGGCAATCCTTTGTTGGGTGCTGCAGATTATAAGCTCGTGCATCATTGCAAAAATGGCCGCTCTGTTTACAGCTTCTGCATGTGCCCCGGTGGCACTGTGGTGGCCGCTGCTTCGGAACCAGGCCGCGTTGTCACAAATGGCATGAGCCAGTACTCACGTAATGAGCGTAACGCAAACAGTGGTATCGTAGTGGGTATCACTCCTGAAGACTACCCAGGCGACCCGTTAGCCGGAATGGCTTTCCAGCGTAAATGGGAAGAACGTGCTTTTGAACTGGGCGGAAGCAACTACCAGGCACCCGGCCAGCTGGTTGGAGACTTTATCGCTGGCAAACCTTCAACCGCATTGGGTTCTGTCCAGCCCTCCTATACACCTGGCGTACATCTGGGCGACCTCAGAACAGCACTGCCAGATTTTGCGATAGAAGCCATCAGGGAAGCATTACCCGCCTTTGATAAACAAATCAATGGATTTGCCATGCACGACGCTGTGCTGACCGGCGTTGAAACCCGTACTTCTTCACCTATCCGCATCAAACGCAATGATGATTTTCAAAGTATCAATACCCAAGGACTTTTCCCAACTGGAGAAGGCGCGGGATATGCAGGCGGAATTCTTTCCGCCGCAGTAGATGGTATCAAGGTAGCAGAAGCACTGGCGCTCAACATCATGCATCAGATTGGAAAAAAATAAACGGGATTCCGGATTTTTCTGTGAGTGACTGTTATATCGCCCAATGGTCAATTTTATTCAATAATGTGGGCATAGGGTCGGTCCGAGGTTGTAATTGGTTCGCGTGCGGCTGTTGTACGCCGTGAACCAACAGTTGAGTTATCGTGGTTGAGCGTCAGTAACAAAGTAAACAACGGCCATTCAGCATCAGAATCTTCCATCGACACCTATCAATGAAGCTCCTCTCGCAACATGAAGGAGTTTCATCATGTAAATCAATTTAAATACCAATCGCGTACCAGCTCCCTGGAGCTAAATGCTGCTGGTAATAATTATGATTCCACTGCACATCAATATAAGGTTGATAAGGTTAAATCGGTCATAAATTCCACCCATCTAAACCCGATTTTTGCATGTCTTCATAACAAAATCTTCATGTTAAATTAATATCTATTTGATTGTTATTGTAATTTTTATTTAACCAAATGTCATGCGCAATTGGCATATTAATTGCTTTATTTTAAAGACTAACCAAAATATATTTATTAACAAGTACAGAGAATGATTGAGGTAGCTTCGGCTAAATTTTGATGTCAGCGATACCGCAGCAATTTTTTAGATTTAGCTCCTGGAAATTAGATTGATATTTATTTTAATGACATAAATAAATGCTATTATGTTTAAGAAGATGAGGGCCTATTGTTATCTATTTTAGCCATGTGATGAGCAGGCGCACCCAAATATCATCTCGCCGATGCTGATTTTATAAAAATTTATCAAATGGAATAAACCATGCAATCACAGTCCCTTGCTTTTCTTGTCACCGCCCTCATCGTTACATCATTTTCCGTTGATGCTAACGCATCTGCCGTGACATATGAACAAGCGCCAGCTGCAACTACGGTTGCCTATGCGTCCTCTGTTAGAAACTACGCTGCTGATCCCGGATTTACCTGGACGTATGATGGGGATGTTGAGGCTTGGGAATACTTTAAGGTTTCAACAAATATCAGCTTTAACAGGATTGGTTGGTATGGCTCAAATTCAGACGGAAACTTTGCGGTCGATTTGTTTTCGGCCACATGTTTCTCATGCGGCGGTAACCGGGTACAAACTGATGGGACATTTACCCATGATGGGATATCTTCACAAAGTGTATTT
>JAYVLG010000061.1:0-4428 GCA_043759595.1 Sulfurirhabdus sp.
AGCTGCATGCCACAACGTAAAAAGGGTTTGCATCTCTGCAAACCCTTGATATTTGGTGCGCCCGGCACGATTCGAACGTGCTACCCTTTGGTTCGTAGCCACGGAGATGGGATATTTCTCAAGATTCACCAAAGTATCTATTTGTGTATAATGCATAAAAAGCAATGAGTTATATATATCATTCAACTCATCAGAATTGATCTTCGTTTATCATTGCCGTAGCAACGGTGTAGCAATGAAGTCTGAGTGTCACACATCAAAATTAAACCCAATGAATTTTACAAAATCGTCCATCGAAGCGCTTCCACTACCACCCAAGGGCTGGCAATACCACCGTGACCAGAAAACACCGGGGCTTGCCATAGGGGTTGGCTCTACAGGAGTCAAAACGTTTGTACTGTACAGGCGTATCAATGGCGTACCTGAGCGCGTAAAGCTGGGGCGTTATCCGGGGATGTCAATTGAGCAAGCTCGGAAGAAAGCCATGGAGTTAAACGGACAGATCGCTGCTGGAAAAAATCCTGCAGAAGCAAAGCGAGAAAAGCGCGCGGAAATGACCTTGGAGGAGCTTTTTGCTCTGTACATGACGCGGTACGCCGTACCTCATGGGTTAAGAACCGTTGATGCGATGCGTGAGAACTTTGCTGTATATATCGGTAATCTTGACGCTCCCAGAAAAAAACATGGGCGCGAACGAGTAAAACCTGATGGTGCAGTCGATTGGAGCAAGAGGCAAATTTCGACCATTACTCATAAAGACGTTTTGAACCTGCATCACCAGCTTGGTATGAAGCGAGGAAAGACCATCGCGAACCGGGTGGTCGAGCTTTTAAGAGCCGTATTCAATCGCTGCAAAAAGTTGAAACTCATAGATTTGATTAATCCAGCAGAAGGTATCGAACATTTTAAGGAGGTGACGCGTGATCGATTCCTTCTTGGAGATGAAATTCCTCGATTTTTTGCTGCACTTGAATGCGAATCTGAACAAAACCGAGACCACTTTCTATTGGCGCTACTAACAGGTGCTCGCAAGTCCAATGTGTTGTCGATGCGTTGGCAGGACATTGACTTCAACCTTGGTCATTGGCGTATTCCTGGAGAAGAATCAAAGAACGGACAACCGATGCTCATTCCACTCACAAAGGTGGCAACCGAAATACTCACAAGAAGACGTAGGGTGAAAAATTCAGAGTTTGTCTTTCCCGGTATGGGTGTAAAAGGGCATATGACAAGTCCTAAGGCGGCTTGGATGCGCGTTGTTGCACGTGCTGAACTTCAGAACATACGACCGCACGACCTGAGGCGTTCTCTTGGTAGCTGGATGGTCAATACTGGCGCATCTATAGCGATAGTGGGCGGAGCTCTTGGCCATAAGGACTCTGCAAGCACGAAGGTATACGCTCAATTGGCTATTGATCCGATCAAGGGAGCCATGGAGGTCGCGGCTGAAGCGATGATGAAAGCTGCAAAGCCACATTAGAGTGCTGCTCAGTAAGTGCATTCCTACACAAAACTGGAATAGGTTCTAGTGCCAATTTAACTACGATTATATTGCAAGTTATATATCGATGATTGACTGTGCTCTACACAATAGTTATTCCGCTTCGGGTAGTTCCAGCTGAGTGATGTTCTGTAACTGAGGTAATCCATCCTGGGCGATTGCTTGAAGCTCGCCGACGAAACTTGCCATCGTCTCTGTAACGCGGTTAATTTGCATTTCGCGAGTGCCCCACTGCTTCTGCATCGCACGCTTCTCTGCATCAAGCTGGCTTTTCATGGCGACAAAAGATTCGACTACGATACGAATCTTGCGTGCGAAATTCTCACTGGTCAGGTAAGAATAAAGTAGTTCCATTTTTTCTTCACGACCAGTGTTGATTAGAGCCACTTTATGCGTTTCCAGCATGAATGTTCGCAGTGCTTCGGCCACCGGGCGTATCAGGTGTGGGCTGACAATCCACACTCCATCACGTTGGAAAAACGGCTCCTGGCAGCCTTTAGGTAAAGCAGTAGTAACCAGCACGGCAATGCGCGCATCCGCGCTCTGCTGGTCGTCCTTAAGCTTCTGAAGCCAACTCTCTGACCAGTTTTCAGCACGCTTTGCCTCCCAGATGATGCGTCCGCAAACTTGTCCAGCAGGTGTGCAGACCGTTTGCAACACGTCGGCGCCGCGCACACCCTTCTTCACTTCTTCAATACGGTCGTGTCGAAACGCATCAATAAGCGTGTTTTCCAGCGCCAGTTCCAACACCTCACCCTGGAGTTGCTGCGAGCCTTGATCCAATTTACGGCGCAGGTCTTCGTTTGCTTTTTGGGCGTCCTCAATTTTTTTCTTGTATTCCGCCTCTATCAGAGCAAAACGATCTCCTTCTTTACGGCCAATCTCCTCCGTCAGCTTCTTACGCTCGTCATCAAGTTGGCGATGCATTTCAAGCTGGATATTATCCTGTGCTTCCTCCAGCGCCTTTTTCTGCTTACGCAAGTCCAGTTCCTGTTCCCTAAACTGTTTAAGTTTGTTTTCCTTGTCAGCGAGCTCGTCTGCAAGGGCTTTTTTTTCCTGCTCAAATTCCTGGCCTGCTTTTGCCTTGGCATCAATTTGGGCCTTGGTGATGAGTTCTTTCGACTCCCTTTCGGTTTTCCTTGATTCAGAAAGCTGTTCCTGGAGATTTGCTATCTGTTCGGAAAACAACCGCGTAGCTTTGCGTTCGGCCTCTTTGACGAGACTTTTTTCAAGCTCTTTACGTTGAGCGGCAAATTCTTCATCGAACTCGGCCTCATAGCGTTCGATGGTTTGGCGGGTTATACCTTGGTCCAGGGAAAAATGATGGCTGCACTTGGGACAAACAATGGGCTCTGTTGCGGCAATAATAATTTTGTTCATAGGTACTCACAGTGACTGCTGCTTTCTTGTTAATGGATTTAGAGGTTGCTTGGAAATATTTTTCGCATGCCTGCTCACCATGTAAGCCTTCTGGTGTGTTTGCTTCTAATCAAATTGCTTCAAATCTAGTTCGCTTCCGAAAACACAGGGATCCCATCCACGTTCGGCAAATCAAGAAAGTCAGAAATGCTGATTTCTCCTGTTCCGTTGAGCATGTCGGAAGACAGTCCGCGCTTCCAGTCCAATAGTTTGTCCAGCTTTTCGTCAAAGGTCATGAAGTCGTCAGCAACTATCACTGGGTAATAGACGTATACATCCTTTTTCTGACCAATACGGTAGGCGCGGTCGGTAGCCTGATCTTCTTTGGCTGGATTCCAGGTTCGTGTGAAGTGAATGACATGGTTCGCGGCCTGGATATTAACGCCGAACCCCACAGCTAACGGAGACAGGACGATAACGCCGAAACCGGGCTTTTCCTGGAACGCACGTATCCGTTTTTGACGACTCGCAGCGTGATCGGCCGCTGCCGATGTGTCACCGTTAATTATGTCAGGATGAACATCGAAATTGCTGGCGATGCAGCGCTGCAATGTGCGTTGTAAATCGCGAAACTCACAGAAGACAATCGCCTTTTCACCTTTGCGCTGAATTTCTGCCAGACTTTTCATAAGCCATGCCATTTTTGGCGAGTGTTCGATAATCTCAGCTACCGAGGTACGATCTGCCTGGAAACGATCCTCGATCTGAGGGTCTGAGCAAAGCCGTCGCAGAAATTGAAGCAGGCCCAGATGGGCAGAACCGCCGGAGACAGCTGAGTTTTGAAATGATGAAATAGCTTGGCCATAGAGCGAGCGTTGCCGTGGCGCAATTTGTAGGCGGCGACATGTACTATTGAAAATCTTGGCTGGCAGATCGCGCGCTACATCCTTTTTTTCGCGCCGGAGTAGTTGCGGGAAGATGATCGTGCGCAGCTCCTCAATCCGCTCTTTTTCCTCTTCAGATTCCGCCTCGATAGGTTTCCTGTAGCGCCGTCCGAATTCGCTTAGGGAACCCAGCAGCCCTGGTTGAATGAAGTCGAAGAGGCACCATAGATCAGTCAACGTGTTCTCGACGGGTGTGCCGGTACATGCAATGCGGAATCGAACATTTTGCTTCTTGGCTGCACGCGTCACCATGGCATTTGGATTTTTGATTTTCTGCGCTTCGTCACAGACCATCAGCGACCAGTGCTGGGCAGCGAGGGAAAACTCCAGATCGCGTAGCGTTTCATAAGTCGTCAGCACTACCTTGGCATTGCCAAGCCAGTCCCGTTTGAGTAACCTGGTGATGCCATTCTGGGCAAGCTGATTATCAAGCTGTGATTTGGGTAATCTTTTTCCGGCCAGCGTTTCGCCATAGAGCGTCAGAATCGGCAGTGAATCGGGAAGGAAAAATTTGTCGATTTCTTCCTTCCAGTTTTCCAGCAGGGCAACAGGAGCCACGACCAGAACTGGATCCATGCCTGGTTCATCTTCCAGGCAAGTTGCGATAAAACTAAGCAGCTGGAT
>JAYVLG010000062.1:0-24730 GCA_043759595.1 Sulfurirhabdus sp.
ACTCCTCATTTTTTTCAGGGTTGTAAGCGTAATTTTCAAAGCAGCTCGCGCAATTTAATTTTCACAGTTTATTTTAACTCAGATATTACTATTGAACGAGGTGAGGTGATTTATCCAGCATTTTTGGGCTCAGCATTACCAGGGCAAGGCTACATTTAAAGCTCAGACTGCCCGGTTAAAAAATTCCCGTTGACCACGCATTTCACCCATTCGAGTCAGCAGCAATTCAAAATCCTGTTTATCTTCCACAAAATTCAAATTCTCACTGTTCACAATCAGCAAGGGTGAAGACTCATACTGATAAAAAAACCGGCTGTAACTCTCTGCCAAATCACTCAGATAGGTTTCAGAAATTTGGCGCTCATACTGCACCCCGCGTCGCCTTACCCGTTCAACCAGCACACTGACAGGCGCCTGAAGATAGATCACCAGATCCGGCTTCACTGTTTGCGGTTGCAAGTGACTATAAATCTGCTGATACAATTGAAATTCGTCATCATTCAGGTTCAACCGGGCAAACAAAAGATCTTTATCCAGAATGAAATCTGAAACGGTTACCTGATTAAACATGTCCATTTGTGCCATATCGCGCACCATGTTTGAGCGCTGAAACAGGAAAAATAATTGTGTAGACAGGGCATAACGCTGCGCATCATGATAAAACTTGGGCAAAAAAGGATTTTCGCTAGCATTTTCCAGCAGGGTTTCTGCACGAAAACGATCAGCCAGACACTTGGCCAGACTGGTTTTTCCGGCACCTATCGGGCCTTCTACCACTATGTATCGATAACGATTTAAAATCATGCGTGCTAATTATCCGTGACCCGCTCAATTTTCTGCTCGTCACAGTCATCCATAAACTGTGAAGCCTGCCCACGCCCAATGATGAAGCACTCAGGAAAAATTTCCAATAGTGGCTTTAATACGAATGCGCGCTCATGCATTCTGGGATGAGGCAATGTTAAACCATGTTCATGGCACTGCAATCCATCATACAGCAATATGTCAAGATCAAGCGTGCGCGGCCCATTCAGCACATCCCGCACACGACCGTGCTGGTGTTCCAGCTCAAGCAATGCGTCAAGCAAGGCATGGGGCTGAAGACTGGTTTCAACTTCAGCTACCGCATTAATAAAAACCGGTTGATCCAGAAAGCCTACGGGGGCAGTCAAATACAGTGATGATCTTGCAACCATTTTTGTGTCCGGTAACGCGCCCAGCGCATCGAATGCCTGCAATACCTCTCTTTTAGAATCCCCTAAATTGCTGCCCAGGGCAATATAAGCCCGACAAGGTTTACTTGGGGAGAAGCACTTCATAAAAACTTAATCCGCCTGATCTTGATTGGATAATGGCGCATCGGTAACTGATTTCGCACTGCTTTTGCGGCGGCGACGCTTTTTCTTGGGAACGGTATCGGCAATCAGCATATCGTTTCTTTCATGTTCAGTAGCCGACTGAAATTTTTCCCACCATTTACCCAATTCCAGTGCAGCCTCGCCACTTTCGCAGCGCAGCAGAAGAAAATCATATCCTGCACGGAAACGAGGGTGGCTTAACAACCGGAAAGGCCGGCCACCAGAGCGTTGTTCAAAGCGGGGCTGCATTCCCCATATCTCTTTCATATTCGCGTCAAAACGGCGTGGAATAGCCAGACGCTGCTCTTGCGCACGCATCACATCGTCCATTGCCAATTGCAACGCTGGAACAGGCTTTGCTTCTTTGGCTTGATAAGCTTGCCAGGCGGCCAGAACTTCGTGCCACAACAACGTAGCAAACAGAAAGCCTGGGGATACTGTTTTACCGATTTTGACTCGATCATCAGTATTTTTTAACGCCAGGGTGATAAAACGCTCTCCCATAGGCTGTTCCAGCACCACATCGAGCAAGGGAAGCAGCCCATGATGCAAGCCCTCGGCACGTAACTGATGAACTGCACGCAAAGCATGTCCGGAAAGCAGCATTTTAAGCATTTCGTCGAACAAACGGGAGGATGGTACATTTTCCAGCAAACTGGCCAGTTCAGCGACAGGCGCACGGGTACGCTCGTCTATATGAAAATCCAGTTTCGCTGCAAAGCGCACGGCGCGTAACATACGCACAGGGTCTTCGCGATAACGCTGCTCTGGGTCCCCAATAATGCGTAGCGTTTTGTGTTTGAGATCGCGCACCCCGTTCTGCGTATCCCAGATTTCCTGCGTTGCCGGATTGTAATAGAGCGCATTGATCGTAAAGTCGCGTCGAACGGCATCATCTTCCTGACAACCAAATACGTTATCACGCAAAATCCGGCCATTTTCGTCAGATTTACGGCCATCTTCTTCAGTGGGTGCGGCGCGGAAAGTGGAAACCTCGATCGTCTCACTTCCACACATGACATGCACAATGCGAAAGCGCCGGCCAATAATACGAGAACGCCTGAAGAGTGCTTGCACCTGCTCAGGTGTGGCATTGGTGGCAACGTCAAAATCTTTGGGTTGCGTACCCATCAACAGATCACGCACCGCGCCCCCGACAACAAAAGCGGAGAAACCGGCAGACTGCAAACCATCCGTCACTTTCAGCGCACAGAAAGAAAGCTGCTCACGAGAAATTTGATGTTCTTTAAACGGGAGAATTTTCGCCGCAGCTGTCGCCTTGTCTTTATTCAGCACACGTTGGATAAATTTTCTGATCATTGGAGGCTGAGCGACTTGAATTGAAACAAAAGATTGTGGGTTGTAAAACTTGCCAAAGTAAATTTTCCGGGAGAACACGATTGCACATAGTTGGCCTTCATCAAAGGCATTGGGGCATTATACACGGCAAAAACCATTTACGCTTTTAACCGTCAACGCTGACAGGCGTAACAACTGAAAAAAGTGTGCCCGCAATGGCAAACATCTTATTCAGATGCGACTTGCACAGTAAAAACCTGAATCCATGTCGCTATTTACATCAAACAAAAATCGATATTATTCAATAAGTTATATTTACCCACACTTTACCATGTCGCTTTCAGGCGACATTTTTTGCAGCCACATCTACACAAAATAACTTCAACATGCTGTTTTAAATAATAAAAAAAATCTGGCACATGTCTTGCTTCCTATCAATCTGCCGACAACTTCTACCCCCTTCAATTTTCCGCGGAAGCTGTCGGGGCCTTTCTGGATCGCATACCAGAAAGGCCTTCATTGGGCTTCGCAATCGCCTCAAATGTCGCAAACACACAGCGAATGCTCTCGATAATGATGCAGCAAGCTACCGGACTTAAGTCTGGTTACTTAACACCCGAACAACCGTAAAACTTAGGAGATGTATTAGTATGAAAAGCAATCTACGCGTATTAAAAATGAGTGTGTTAGCAGCGATATTTACATCCGCTTTTAATCCTGCTGCTTACGCACAAACCGATATCACTGAAGCTGATGCCATGTCTCCGAAGTTGTCTGTGGAAAACAATGTTGACGATAATGCCATTACTGCAAAAGTTAAGGGAGAGCTTATGCGCAATGCCATTACCAACGGCCTGGATGTACAGGTTGAAACCAGCCAGGGCCAAGTCATCCTGAGCGGTACTGTCAACAGTGAAATACAACTGCAAAGCGCCGAACAAATTGCTTCCAGTGTGGCGGGCGTCAAAAAGGTGGTCAACAAACTTGAGCGTAAAGGGTAACAACTGCACAGTGATCACGATTCACTGAATGCTGATAAATTCGGCGAATCGTGGTGCTTTCATTACCTTCAGAATGAAGAAGAAACTGATCAACAGCAACGATGCTGTCGACATTTCCGCCTTCATTATCAAATTTCAAGGGAGAAAAAATTATGCACATCAATTATAAAGCAACCATTTTACTTTTAACCGCCTGCTTTGTCGGGCTCACCGCTGTTGGCTGCAAGAAGAATGAGGGACCAGCTGAACAAGCCGGAGCCAAAATTGATCAGTCAACAGAGCAGATGAAAGACAATGCTGAACATGCGACTGATACATTAACCGGACAG
Source organism: Sulfurirhabdus sp. (assembly GCA_043759595.1). GTDB lineage: Bacteria > Pseudomonadota > Gammaproteobacteria > Burkholderiales > SMCO01 > Sulfurirhabdus. The sequence goes on from JAYVLG010000062.1 coordinate 3,988, forward strand.
AAACCAGAAGAAAGCACTCAAAAAGCTGGTGAAAAAATAGAGGACGCTACGGGTAAAGTCGGAGAAAAAATTGAAGACGCCGGTGAGGCAATCCAGCAAAAAGCCCACCAATAAGCTGGAATTATTTTTCTGAAATAACCAGCAAACACATTATATTTCTGCAAGTTAAATAGATAACCACCATTCAGTGGTTAAAGGCTGTTACGCCTTTAACAGCAGACCTTCATCAAAAACGTAGTCTGGTATCGCTTTAGGCCACCCAAAATAATAACCTTGCCCGTACTTTACCCCCAATTGTATCAGGCGCTGACAGGTTTCTTCATTCTCTACATGCTCTGCAACTGACAATGCCCCGAAGATTTTGGAGAGCTCGATAATTTGTTCCACAATCTTGGCGTCTTCTTGATTGGTGGTAATCTGTTGAACGAAGCTTCCATCAATTTTCACAAAATCCGGGCGTAGCTGTCGCATATAACCATACGAGGAATAGCCGACACCGAAGTCATCCAGCGCCAATTTGCAGCCCGCATCGCGCAACTCGTTAAAATATTGCATAAAGCTTTCTGTGAATGAAGTTGTTTGGCGTTCGGTAAACTCAATGGTGATATCTCGCCCCAGCACATCCGGTGACAACAAGATATTACGCAGCTCATGGCTAAATTCCGGGTTATAAAAAGAACACAGGCTGATATTCAGAAATAAGTGTGTATGCTTTGGCACCTGTTTTAATGCCTGCTTGATAATGAACAAATCCATTTCACGAATCAGCCCCAGATCTTCAGCCATCAATACAAATACATCTGCAGCGATATATTCCTCGTTGCGTTTGAGCCGTGTCAGCACTTCGTAAGCAAACACTTTGCCAGTTTTCAGTTCAATTATGGGCTGAATAAAGGGCGTTAACATCCCTGCAGACACGGCATTTCGCAGTTCGAATCCCTGGGAAAAAATATCCATAATGGCTTCACCCATATCCTTGGAGAGCGTATCAACCCGATTACGGCCGCTTTTCTTGGCGTGATAAAGCGCCACATCTGCCGCACTGATGAGTAACTGAGGTGTATTACCATGCTTCGGCGCTAAGGCAACGCCCATTGAAGACTGGATACGAAGCTGACCCACCGCCATATCTACCACGATTTTTCCGATGCGATCATGGATCTCATTGGCAATTTTATTTGCCTGCTCCTCTGTTACATCTTGCAAAATCACTGCAAACTCATCACCTGCCAGCCTTGCCACTTCCACGCCAGCATATTCAATATCAAGCAGCACACTTGACAAAGCCTTCAGCGCTGCGTCTCCAACAGGATGGCCATAGGTATCATTAATGAACTTGAAACCGTCTATATCAATAACAAGCAAAGCCATTAGCCGCTGATTACGCAAGCTGGACTCTATGAGCTTATCCAGAATCTCATCAAAATATCGCCGGTTATATACGCCTGTTAAAGGATCCGTGATAGCCAGCTTATAGAGATTATGCTCGTGTTCTTGCTGCAATTTCTGCAGCCTTAAATTTTCAGTGATATCCACCAATGTGCTAATTGAGCCACTAAATTCACTGGCATTGTCAAATTGGAGAGTGGTATTCATCTGAAGCCATACCGATGCACCGTTTTCCGCTCTCAGCTCCAGTTGCAAATCATTGAGCGCAATATGCGCCAGATTCCCTTGTTCAAAATACTGTTGCTGCGATTCCTGAACAAGAAAAAATGAAAAGGGTTTTGTCAGCGAAAAAGTGGTCGTGTAACCAGTCAGGGTTTCCCATATTGGATTCAGAAACTGGATGTGACCGCCCTTATCCAGTTCCAGCAGTACTTCCTGCATGTTATTTACAAGATTACGCAGCCGCAATTCGTTTTGGGCCAGCTGGCCGCGTGTTTGTTCCAGTTCATGAATTTGCTTACGCATGATTTTAGCGCTGTCGACAAACGCATTAGTCAGGTGCTTTACTTCAACAGAAGCGCGTGCCGAAGGTTTCGTTACACCATCAAGGGTCCCTCGCGATAAATCCTGCGCCATCAGCGTCAGCGATCCCAAAGGCGATACAAGGTATTTGACCAGCAGCTCAGACGCCAGCAAATCTATGGCCAACAAAATCAGAAATAGATACAGCACGTTATGCAACAGAATGCTGATATTATTATTAATTTCGTAATTAGATAGCGCAATGTTAAGCAGCCCGACATAACGATCACCATCCCGTAACGCTGTACTGACCTGGGCATCCAGATTGGATAATTTGAGCCAGTCTGCAACAGGATGCACCGCAACAGGTGGTTTTTCCCGAGAAAATATTACCCCCCCTTGCGCATCCTTTACTTTGATATCTGACAGCGCTGAATCACCATACAGTCGATTCAGGTAAGTAACCAGTCCGGTTTTATCCTGCTCGATCACCATACGCTCAACAGCAGGGGCAGTCAGGATAAGGATTTTGTGGCCCAGCACCTGGCGGTTGGTGACTTCATTTCCCACCAGTTGCACGATCATGTAAACGCTGAACAGCCCCACTACGATAAATTGCAGGCTAGCAATCGCCAGCATAATGCGCATGTGCAATGTACGTGGCAAAGGGATTTTAAAAGCCATCAAACTTTCCTGATTCAATTTCGAGCATGCTATTCATGGACACACAATCAATTTGTAATGTCACTTTTGTGTTCAAGCTTCCTAAAATAGGCTCGCACGTTCATATTGCGCAATAACCAAACCAACATTTACAAAAAAACGAATCAGTTTGGCACATAGTGGACATCTTTATCGATTATTAATGCCTGCATCTTACACCCGTACAATTCTTCCAGGTTGCCCTTGACCAACAAATCCTTTGCTTCACCAGCCAAGGCACTACCATCTTCATATAATAACAATACCTTGTCGCAATAACGGCTCGCCCAGAGCGTATCATGCAGCACCATTACGACTGTTTTACGTTGCGTTACTGCAAGATCACGCAATAGTTTCATGGTGGTCGCCTGGTGGCAGATATCCAGATGCAATAGCGGTTCATCCAGCCCATATATTTCTGGGGTTTGAGCCAAAAGCATTGCAATTCGCACACGCTGCCGCTCGCCGCCCGAAAGCGTATTAACCAGACGCGTGGCCAGGGCATTCAATTCCAGCCGATCCAGGGCATGATGCACTTGCACCTCACCTGATTCATCCCTGCCCGCCATGGAGCCATGATGCGGAAATCGACCAAACCGGACATAGTCCAGTACCGTTCCGGAAAACAGGCTGGATTCTTCCTGCAGCAACAAACCCATGGTCTGTGCCAATTCAATCCTGGGGATAGATACAACCGGATTACCCTGAATAGAGACACTACCGGAAAGTGGCTTGATCAGCCCGCCCAAAACATGAAGCAAGGTGCTTTTACCGCAGCCGTTTCTACCCAGAATCCCCCAGCATTCACCGGGCCGCATGGCAACATTCAGGTTCCGGCATAACGGCTTCCCGGGGTAACCCAGAGTGAGATTTTCAGCTGAAAGCATCATCGGACTTTTCTAAGCAGCATGAGTAGCACGGGCACACCCAGCAACGCAGTCAGCACGCCAACTGGCAACTGGCCAGGCGCTACGATGGTTCTTGCCAGGGTATCCGCAACTGTCAAAAATCCGCCCCCCAGCAAAAGCGCCATGGGAATCAACCATCGATAATCGGAAATCCCTAACAAACGCACCATATGGGGTATCACCAAACCAACGAAGCCAATAGCACCAGCCTCCATTACGGCGGCAGATGTCGCAACTGCTGCCAGAAAGTAAATACCAATTTGCAAAGGCACCACCGATACGCCCAACGTCTTTGCCTTAGTTTCGCCCAGGCTGAGGATATTCAAACTCTGTGCTTGCCAAAGGGAAAAGCCTGAAACAAACACCATCGTTCCCCACACGACAGCAGGATTTTGCGCATGAGACAAATCTCCCATCAACCAGAACAACATACCTTGTACCTGCGCCGTTGGCGCCAACACCAGCATTAAACTGATCAATGCACCAAATCCGGCTGACAACACCACCCCAGTCAGCAACAAGCGTCGCATATCCCAAAATCCATCGCCGTAACTCAATCCGAATACCAAGCCAATCGCTGCCAATGCGCCTGTCAGCGCCAGCAGATTAACCCCGCCCCAAGACAACCCCAGCAACATCCCGCCCAAAGCAGCCACTGCCGCACCGCCGGAAATACCCAGAATATAGGGGTCAGCCAGCGGGTTACGCAATAGCACTTGCAGCAACGCGCCTGCAACAGCCAGCAATCCGCCGCAGGCAAAGGCGCTTAACACCCGTGGCAAACGCAACTGGAGCACAATTTGCGCATCCAGCCCGCTAGCATTTCCCCATAAAGACTCGATTACTTTTTCAAGGGGGAGATTGGCACTCCCCATGAGGATACCAGAGGCAATACTTGCCAAGGCGAACACAACCAGCAATAGTAGGAGTAAAAAACGGGGCATGTAATCTCAGGCTTGTGACTTCACAACAATCTTAGCGCAGGCTGATTACCGGCCACCCTTGTTTCTCGGCATAGTCACGCAAGGTATCGTCAGGATCAACAGCTACCGGGTTGGTAACACGCTGCAATAGCGGCAAATCATTGAGTGAATCGCTATAAAACCAGCTTTCAGTGATAGATGACCAGGTCAGCCCTTTCAGTTTTAACCACTCATCCAGCCGAGTGATTTTCCCTTCCCGGAAGCTAGGCGTACCAAAAACCTCGCCGGTGAACTCCCCATTTTTCTGTTCGGGTTCAGTCGCAATCAGATGAAATATACCAAAGGCTTTGGCAATCGGCGCCGTGACAAAACTATTTGTCGCAGTAATAATCACCATCAAATCAGCATCCTGAGCATGACGGGCAACCAGTTCTCTGGCCTTGGGCGCAACAATCGGCAGAATTTTTTCCTGCATGAACTGTTCATGCCATGCGTCCAGTTGGCTGCGAGTATGGCGTGCAAGCGGCTTCAGCTGAAAATTCAGAAATTCGTGAATATCCAGTGTCCCGGCCTTATATTGTTCGTAAAACGCCAGATTACGAGCTTCATACACTTCCCGGTCGAGAACGCCCTGTTCAATCAAAAATTGCGCCCATTCAAAATCACTGTCTCCTGCCAGGAGCGTGTTATCCAAATCAAACAGCACTAAACGCACAGTAGCCCCTTTACTCTTTATCCAGTTAAACTAAAAACACCCGTCCAAAATCAGCTTCCATAACAAAAATAAATTGAACTCAATAAATTATGGAACAACTATTTGAAATGATATTGCTCTGCTACGAACAAACTGCTTTTCAGGCATTAAAAATCAGATGAGTATAGCGTAAAATAAGCTTATGAATTTATCAGACAATCTATTACCCGCCCAGTGGTACTGGTTCGGACATGCGCTACTCGCCATCCTGCTGATCAAAATCGGACCTGCCACCCCATGGCAACGCTTAAAAACCCCTGCCAATCACAACCTTTGGTTAGGGGCGTGTGTTGCCCTAATGACAATCTGGAGTATCAAAGCCGGGATCAAGCCGGGTTTGAATTTTCATTTATTAGGCGCAACCGTTTTCACCCTCATGTTCGGGCCACAGCTGGCTATTTTTGGATTACTCATCGTATTAGCCGGAGTCACCCTGACCGGCTTAGGCGGATGGGATGCCTTTTCGCTTAATGCCCTGATCATGATTTTCTTGCCGGTCTGGTTAAGTTACACCCTGTTCAGGATAGTGGACCAAAAACTACCCAACCATTTTTTTATTTATATTTTCATTAACGCATTTATTGGCGGCGCTATCGCAGTGACAGCTACAGGCCTTGCTTCTACCTGGCTGCTGGCAGCAGGAGATGCATACAGCCTGAAATACCTCTATTCGCAATATCTTCCCTATTACATACTCATGGGATGGTCCGAAGCAATGTCTACCGGCATGATTATGACGCTAATGGTGGTGTTTCGCCCGCAGTGGGTCAGCACGTTTGATGATGAACGATATATTCGGAACAAGTAGAAAACACTGCTAGAAATTTTATGTTCACTTATACACAATATTACTACTTGCTAAAATTAAGGAAGATAGTTCCGCTTGCTTGCTGATGATTGAAAAACGACATTTTTTGTATCGAGCATAACACGCAAAAAACATTCGAGATTCTCGGGTGAAATATAACATTATTCTAAATATAATCAGAAGCTTCTTACCACCGACCAACGGCAATTTCATCGATGCGTGAGAGGCATCACTTTACCCGGGGCAACTGTATTTGTAAGATTTTTTTGCAATTCGCGGCGGTACGCAAGAATCTGATTCGCCTTAGCAAATTCCGAAAGCGTTTTGTCGCCATGCAGCGCCGAACAATAGGCGGCAAACATCATTTGTTCAAGGTATACCCGGTCTGCGGAAGGAAGCTTACCAAGCAGATCGACCGTTGCGGTTCGCACACGGGTTTCCAATTCTGCACCTTTAACAGGACCGATTTTCCCAACTTCAGCCTGCACTTGAATACCCCAGTCATTATTTACTTGAACCGGAGGAGCTGGGCAGTCCAAGGCACAGGCTTTAGATGTAATTACTGCATTGGCTAGCAAAAATAATAATAAACTTGTCAATTTCATTTTATGCCACCCTTTTTTAATATTCGAAGCACTTCCTTGCCCATTGGTTTTTCACTCTCTTCCGCATAATCCAACACAGTCTTTCCGCTCGCATCCTCATCGTTAATCTTTGCCCCCCTCAGAAGCAAAGATCTAACCTGCTCGCTACGCCCCTCCCTTACTGCAAGCATCAACGCTGTCCGACCAGCTGTGCTTTTAGCATGCAGATCAGCGCCTGCATCGAGCAAAACCTTTATACTCTCCGAATCGCTGTGCATGGCCGCCCACATCAACGCCGTCCCGCCATCACCAGACTTTGCATTCACATCGGCCCCCTTACCCAGCAAAATACGCATCGCGTCAGGTTTCCCCCACCAAGATGACCACATTAGGGCAGTACGCCCATCGTTATCCTTTGCATTTACGTTGGCGCCCTTATCCAACAACACGCGCACCATATTCTCAATTTTTTCCTCTACAGCAATGATTAACGCTGTTTTACCATCATTATTGGATAGATTCGGGTCTGCGCCCCGCGAAAGTAAAATATTCACCATGTCCATGTCAGCATTTCTAGTTGCTATCATTAGGGCTGTCCACCCACCACTCAAATAGCCACTGCACGAACATTTAGCGTTAACGTCTGCACCAGCATCCAGTAATGTCTGCAAGAGCAAAGCACGCTTCCAATGAGCCGCGTTCAACAAGGCCGTCCAGCCTTCATCATCTTTGGAATTGACCTCGACACTTTGAGCCAGCAGGACATTAACCACACCATTCAGATCTGCTTCACTCACCCCAAACATCGCAGAGCCTGCCGCTCGCCTGAGTGCTTCGCCACCGAGGCTCTTGTCCGCTCCCCGAATCAGTAGCATGCGCAGCATTTCCGGCTGCCCGTTTTTAGCGGCACTTAGAAAAGCATCGTTGATCGCTTTATTATCTGCCCCGCTTTCGAGCAACAAGCGCAGGACATCCTTGTGCCCGTCCGAGGCGGCCCATGAGAGGGCTGTATAACCACCTTCATTCCTTTCGTTAACACGAGCCTTCGCCTTTAGCAAGGCCTCAACCACCGCGGTATGGCCATTCCCGGCAGCATAAATCATTGCAGTATTTTCGCTTTCATCTTTCACATTGGGGTCCATCCCAGCCGCCAGGAACAATTTAACTGCTGTAAGATTTCCATTTTTGGCACTTTCGACAAACGCATCCGGCGTGTATTTCAGTCTATTCTTTGCCAACTCTGCACGTGCTGCATCCCTGGATGAAACCCTGATCGGAAAGCGTGTTTCCTCTCCCTGCGTAGCATGCAAGGTTTTTCTCACTTCCAGGTTATAGGCTTTGATGCGAGCACTTTTCTGTGATTCAGTTAAGGAAGTATCATCGCGCAATGTTGAACAGTATGTCGCGTACATCATCTGCTCCAGATAAACTTTATCTGCTTGCGGCAACTTGCCAACAAGATCACGAGTAGTGCTTCGAGTGAGAGTTTCCAACTCCGCCCCTTTCGCCGGACCAATCTTGCCGACCGCCGCACGCACTTCAACTTCCCAGTCTTTGCGGGCCTGCTCAGGATTATTCGGGCAATCAATAGCCGAAGAATTGCTTGTGAGCGCAATTAGCACAACCATACAGGCGACATGTAAATTAACTGTGTATACATCAAATTTCAATTGACAGTCTCCAGCCACTTTGAATATTTATTATGCAATCTACCTTGAAAGCTAATGACATACACATTCAAGCGCTGCGTACTATCAAGTAGATAGATATGAAAGACTAAGCCTTACGAACACTTTTCAATTTGATACTTTTTTTCGGAAACTTTGCTTAACCGTTTGGGAACAAATAATTTGGGCCAGTGACTTCGAATTTAGGAAAGTAAACTAAGACTGAAGCAACAAACTCTAAACTAATATAGCCAAGAGAAACATAATAGGGTTCTGTTAAACCACCGATTTTCTCAAGTGGAAGCTAACCAATAAAGTTACTTCTCAAAGTCACTATGTTCAATGTAGAACATGTTTATGTCATGTCAAGTCATTTATACAATATGGAATTTAAGCAGCGCGTGATACAACCACAATGCCGTGTATAATTCCGAATTCTTTAATATTCATGACGTAACCGTGCAAAAGCAACTCCAGCAACTGGCCGCAGACATTCTGACCTGCATGGGAGCAGACCAGCACCCTCTGCGCAGACAACTCGACAAGATCCGTTCTTTTGTCAGCGCGGGTAAACCATTCGAAAACCTGCAGGAAAAGCTGGTGCTTGCCATTCAGCTATCTGCACAAAAGCGGACGCAACGTGTCGCTTCGCTGCCTTCCCCTACGTTCCCGGAAGAACTGCCAGTTTCGGAAAAGCGTGGCGAAATCGCACGGGCGATTGCTGATCATCAAGTGGTGATTGTGGCTGGTGAAACCGGTTCCGGGAAAACCACTCAAATTCCAAAAATATGTCTGGAAATCGGGCGGGGGGTTGGTGGTTTGATTGGCTGTACCCAACCTCGGCGGATTGCCGCGAGATCTGTGGCTTCGCGCATTGCGGTCGAGCTCAACTCGTCTCTCGGGCAGACTGTGGGCTACAAAGTGCGTTTCACTGATAAAATCAGCCCGGAAAGTTTCATCAAGGTCATGACCGACGGCATTTTGCTGGCTGAAACCCAGAATGACCGTTTCCTGAATGCCTACGACACGATCATTATCGACGAGGCCCATGAGCGCAGTCTAAACATTGATTTTTTACTGGGTTATTTCAAACAATTATTACCGAAGCGTCCTGATCTTAAACTGGTCATCACATCAGCCACTATCGACACTGAGCGCTTTGCCAAGCATTTCAGTAACGCGCCGATTATTGAAGTATCAGGCCGCTTATATCCGGTGGAAGTCCGTTATCGACCGATTCGAACTGATGACGAAGATGAGCAGGAGCGGGATCAGGAACAGGCGATTCTGGATGCCGTGGATGAATTATCCCGGCTGGGCCGCGAGGGTGACATTCTGATTTTTCTGCCCGGTGAACGGGAAATTCGCGAGACAGCGGAGGCACTACGTAAACACCACCCGGCACATACGGAAATTCTCACCCTGTTTGCCCGGCAATCTGCTCAGGAACAGGAACAGATTTTCAAACCATCCGGTGCGCGTCGCATCATCCTGGCGACCAACGTAGCGGAAACCTCTCTTACCGTACCCGGCATCCGTTACGTGATTGACCCCGGCCATGCCAGAATCAAACGCTACAGCTACCGCAACAAGGTAGATCAACTACTGGTTGAAAAAATCTCCCAGGCTTCGGCCAACCAGCGTTCCGGACGCTGCGGACGAGTAGCCGCGGGCGTCTGTGTGCGTCTTTATGGCGAAGATGATTTTAAAGCGCGCGCGCCATTCACGGACCCGGAAATATTGCGCACTTCACTGGCCGGGACAATTTTGCGCATGCAAGGTTTACGGTTAGGCACAGTAGATACCTTCCCCTTTTTGGAAGCACCCACACCTCGTATGATTGCAGACGGGTATCAGCTGCTGCAAGAACTGAACGCGATGGATACCGAGCGCAATCTCACTGCAATCGGTATGCAGCTGGCAAAACTGCCCATCGATCCGAAAATTGGCCGGATGCTGCTTGCCGCCGAGAAAGAAAATTGTCTCAGTGAAGTGTTAATTATTGCCTCTGCCATGTCTGTGCAAGACCCTCGCTTGCGTCCGATGGAAGCTCAGGGACGTGCTGATGAACGACACCGCCGATTTGCAGATGAACGCTCAGACTTTATGGGCTTTCTCAAATTATGGGATTTTTACGATGATGCGCTCAAGCATAAAAAATCCAACCGAAAACTGCTGGAACAGTGTCACGAAAATTTCCTTTCGCTGATCCGCATGCGAGAGTGGCGGGACATACACGGCCAGTTGCACACCCAGATTGCAGAAATGGGCATGCGCTTGAATCAGATTCCCGCTGCCTTTGAAGAAATCCATCGTGCACTATTAACCGGTTTACTCGGCAACATTGGCATCAAAGCGGAAGAAGGACATTATCAGGGCGCACGTGAAATCAAGTTCAACATTTTCCCCGGTTCTGTTCTGCACAAGAAAAATCCTAAGTGGGTCGTAGCTGGCGAACTAGTTGAAACAACCAAACTGTTTGCACGAACCGTTGCCAAAATCGAACCGGAATGGGTTGAAACAGTTGGCGAACACCTGATCAAACGCCACTACTTTGATCCCCATTGGGAAAAGGCGCCCGCTCAAGTAGTGGCATTTGAACGCACCTCACTTTACGGCCTTACCCTGAGCCCGAAACGACGTATTCATTACGGCCCCATCGACCCCAAGTTGTCGCGGGAACTGTTCATCAGGCAAGCGCTGGTAGAAGGTAACTACGATAGCAAAGCCCGGTTTTTTGAACACAATCGCAAGCTGGTGGAAGAGATCCGCGAACTGGAGCATAAATCCCGGCGTCAGGATGTGCTGGTAGATGAAGACCGTATGTTTGCTTTCTTCGACAAACATATTCCTCAAGGCATCTATAACGGCTCTTCTTTTGATAAATGGCGGCGAGAAGCGGAGAAAGAACAACCACGCTTGCTGTTTATGGCACGTGAAGACCTGATGTGCCATGGTGCAGAAATGGTGACAGTGGAATTGTTCCCGCAAACACTTAACATTGGCGAAACTCCCTGCACACTGACTTATCGATTTGAACCGGGTCATCCTTTAGATGGTGTCACGTTGACTGTACCGCTACATCTGCTGAATCAGGTCAATGAAGCGCGTTGCGAATGGCTGGTGCCGGGTATGATCCGGGAAAAAATCACCACTCTGATAAAGGGACTGCCTAAACAAATACGTCGGGCTTGCGTACCGGTACCCGAGTTTGTGACTGCCGCACTGACTGACATACCGTTTGGTAGCGGCCCGCTCACAGAATCACTCGGGCGATTCATTCTCAAAAAGACCGGGGTTGAAGCACCACCAGACAGTTGGAACAGTGCTGATATACCCATCCATCTACAAATGAACTTCCTGGTTATAGACGATGCCAAGCAGGAACTGGGCATGGCACGAAACCTGGCTGCACTCAGAGAAAAACTCGGCCAGGCGGCTCAAGTGACTTTTGCCCGCGCCCCATCGCTGGATTTTGAACGTGAAAATATCACCACTTGGGATATAGGCGACTTGCCTGAAGTGATTACTTTCAAGCGCGGCGAAACACAACTGACTGGCTACCCTGCACTGGCTGATGAAAACGGTATTGTTTCAATCCGATTATTTGATACCCAGGAAGCCGCCAATACTGCCATGCGGGAAGGCGTACGCCGACTGCTTCGGCTGGTATTGCGCGAGCAAATCAAACAGCTGGAAAAAAGCCTGCCCGGTTTCACGCAAATGGCCATGCAAGCCCGCACCATAGAAAACCCGGAGGAGCTCAGGGAAGATCTGCTGATTGCCATCACTGACAGGGCTTTCATCGGCGACGATGCATTGCCGCGTAACGACAAACAGTTCATCGCCCAAAAAGACCGCGCCCGCACCCGACTTGCCGCTGTCTCGCAGGCCGCCTGCCGCATCACCGGGGAAATATTTACCGAATACCATGCTATCCAATCCAAACTCGGTGGCAAACTCCCTCCGCCTTTGGTGTCAGATATTCGGGAACAGCTCGCCCACCTCATTTATAAAAATTTCATTTCGGCCACGCCTTGGGAGCAACTCCAGCACCTGCCACGTTACCTCAAAGCCATTTTGCGCCGAATTGAAAAATATCCCGGTGCTTCTGCCCATGATGCACGCCATAGCGCTGCAGTCAAAGAACACTGGCAAGCCTACCAAACACGGCTGGATAAACAGCGCAAAGCTGGCAACTCTGGTGCCGAACTCAGCCAGTTTCGCTGGATGATTGAGGAACTACGGGTATCGCTATTTTCGCAGGAATTAAAGACGCCTTATCCGGTATCGGCAAAGCGGCTACAAAAAGTGTGGGAAGGGATTAATAAGTCTTAATGACTCACGAAAGCAATCATTATTCTAAAAATCACATTTAGTTAACCGCAGAGGCGCGGAGGCGCTGAGAAAAAAAACCTTGCACCAACTCATTATTGAGGCAAGGAATTACTTTCGTGCAACACCTCGAAAAACCTCCGCGCCTCTGCGGTAAAACTACTTTTCTAACGTGAAACTACTTCTTTTCCGGCTTCAGAAAGGTAATTACCTGCGCGTTAGGCGCATTTCTGGTGCCGCAACCTGCTTCACCATTTTCCAGGTCCAGTTCGGCTTCATGGATCAGATTAATCACATCCACGTAATCCTTGTCTTTCACCATCATCAAAGCGGTTCTGCCGCCTTCATTTTTAGCCTTGGGATCAGCACCGGCTTTCAGCAACACTTCTACCACACCGGCTTCACCATAACCCGCAGCCACCATTAACGGGCGCGTGCCGTATACAATCTGATGCTCGAAATCCGAGCCTGCATCGATCAGCGCTTGCACCACGTCCGGAAAGCCCCGGTCCTGTTCGGCGTTATAGATTCCCTTCATCAGGGGAGTCCAGCCCACTTCGTTAGTTGCATTGATATCAGCACCCGCTGCCAACAACGCTTTAACCATCGCCAGATTACCCGTGTTAGCCGCCACCATGAGCAGGGTATCGCCTTCTGCATCACGCATATTCACATCGGCACCTGGGAGCAAACTGCTTACTTTTGATACATCACCGGATTTTACCGCATCCAATAATTCGTTAGACATGTGACATTCCTCAGCAAAATAGCCCTCTATTACCTCAAACCCTTTGCGTTTCGTCAACCCCTCTTATGATAGGGTAAATCCCTATACGGCCGAAGCCCCCAATATATCTGGTGTTTCTGGTATTACATCAAAAAAAATCAATGTCAAATATTCCAGATTAAGTCTTGGTTGAGCAACAAAATCCGAATAATCTAAAAACTGACTTGATGGTATGATTTCGTTTTTCGCAAAATCGTCTCAGAGCAAAATCACCCAAGCATGAATAAAACCATCACACAACGCATTGCTGAAGAAATTTCAGCACATGAGAAACAAGTCATTTCCGCCATTCAACTATTGGATGAGGGCGCGACCGTTCCTTTTATTTCCCGCTACCGTAAAGAAGTGACTGGTGGCCTGGATGACACGCAATTACGCAATCTTGAAGAAAGATTGGGTTATCTGCGTGAACTGGAAGATCGCCGTTCCACTATCATCAAAAGTATTACTGATCAGGGTAAACTCACGCCTGAACTGGAGCAATCCATACAGACCGCTGCTACCAAAACGGATCTGGAAGACCTTTACCTGCCTTACAAACCCAAACGCCGCACCAAGGCGCAAATTGCGCGTGAAGCCGGACTGGAACCTTTGGCACTGGCCTTGTTTGAAGATCCTGCGCTGAATCCGGAACAAACCGCGCAAGCTTATCTTGATGCAGAAAAAGGTGTAGCAGATACCAAAGCTGCTCTGGATGGCGCGCGCCAGATACTCATGGAAAAGTTTGCCGAAGAAGCCACCCTGTTAGGCAAATTACGTGAATACTTATGGGAAAACGGTATTCTCAAATCAGCCATCATTGCCGGAAAAGAAGAAACCGGTGCAAAATTTGCTGATTATTTCGAGTACAGTGAAGCACTCAAGGCTATTCCTTCTCACCGTGCACTCGCACTCTTCCGCGGCCGAAATGAAGAAATTCTGCAACTGACTTTGCTGTTACCGGAAGACCTGGAAGAAACTGCCAGAATGCAGCCCAACACTTGTGAACGCATGGTTGCCCAGCAATTTAATATCCGCGATGCGGGGCGTCCTGCTGATAAATGGCTGCTGGAAACAGTCCGCTACACCTGGCGCATCAAGGTTTTCCTGCATCTGGACGTGGAACTCATGATGCGCCTGAAAGAAAGCGCAGAACTGGAAGCCATCAAAGTATTTGCCCGCAATCTGCACGATCTTCTGTTGGCCGCACCTGCTGGGCCAAAAGCTATTCTCGGCCTGGACCCGGGCCTGCGTACCGGTGTCAAAGTGGCGGTGGTGGACGTCACCGGCAAAATGGTGGATACCGCTACGATCTTCCCACATGCACCGCGCAACGACTGGGACAGATCGCTCGCCACCCTTGCCCAGCTGGCTAAGAAACACAAAGTGGAACTGATCAGCATCGGTAACGGTACAGCATCCCGCGAGACCGACAAGCTGGCAATGGATCTCATCAAACAGCTTCCTGAAATGAATATGAATAAACTCGTGGTATCGGAAGCCGGCGCATCGGTTTATTCTGCCTCCGAATTTGCCGCCAAGGAATTCCCTGATCTGGACGTCACCTTGCGCGGAGCTGTCTCCATTGCCCGCCGCTTGCAGGACCCTTTGGCAGAACTGGTCAAGATCGATCCAAAGTCCATCGGTGTCGGCCAATATCAGCACGATGTCAGCCAACCCGCGTTGGCGCGCAGTCTGGTCGCTGTTGTGGAAGATTGTGTGAATGCAGTGGGCGTCGACGTCAATACCGCCTCGGTACCTTTACTTACACGTGTTTCAGGACTGAATGCCACTTTAGCGAAAAATATTGTGGATTACCGCGATCAGAACGGTGCTTTCAGTTCCCGTGACCAGCTAAAAAAAGTACCTCGTCTGGGTGACAAAACCTACGAACAGGCAGCCGGGTTTTTACGCATCATGAACGGCAACAATCCGCTGGATGCCTCCAGTGTGCACCCGGAAGCCTACCCGGTTGTGGAACGCATCGTGGCCGCCATCAAACGCGATATCAAATCGATTATCGGTGATACCGCCTTGTTGCAAAAACTCGACCCTCGGCAATTCACCGACGAACACTTCGGCTTGCCGACGGTAACGGATATTATTAAGGAACTGGAAAAACCAGGACGTGACCCCCGCCCTGAATTCAAGACTGCTACCTTTCAGGAAGGCGTGGAAGATCTGAAAGACCTGATCCCCGGCATGATCCTTGAAGGCGTTATCACCAATGTCACCAATTTCGGCGCATTTGTGGATATTGGCGTTCATCAGGATGGTCTGGTGCATATTTCTGCGCTGGCAGACAAATTTGTCAAAGATCCCCACTCAGTAGTAAAAGCTGGGGATGTCGTCAAAGTAAAAGTACAGGAAGTAGACGAAAAACGCCGTCGCGTTGCGCTGACCATGCGTTTGAATGATACAGGGAGTCCAGTTCAAGCGAAAAGTGCATATCCTGTCAATAACAAGCCGCAGCGCAAACCTGAATCCAAACCACAGGCTCAAGACGGCGCAATGGCTGCGGCTTTTGCCAAGTTTGGTAAAAAATAGGCTTTCATCGCAATTTATTGGAAAGAGCCGAATGCAGTTGGGTAATGATTAGCAGGTTCCCTCGCCCCTTGTGGGAGAGAGACAGGGAGAGGGGAAAATATGCGCGCACCCTCTCCCCAGGCCCTCCCCCATCAAGGGGGAGGGAGTCACATCGCCAGTTTGGCTTTACTCACAATGAAATCAGCATTAACGTAAATAACGCTATGAATACCAACCCGTTTTCTTCACTACCCGCCTTTCGCCATGCATTTAACACTGGCCTTTCAGCGATGCTTAAAAATGGCGGACTGGGTCCATTTATTCTGGTTTGCGCCAACGCATCTTTTGATCAGGAAATTCAAACAGCTACTTCAACAGCACTTTCCACCTTGTATGAATCACTCAAAACACGCTTCAACAATGCACTGGAAGAAGGCAGAACCCTGCAGGAAGTTGAAGAAGATCTGCTGGTGTTTCTCAAAATCAATGCGATCGGTTTAGACAAACTCAAATCTACAGAAAACCGGACAGCAGACAAATGGACATTGCAATTCAACCATTTGCGCGCTTTCCGTCCCAAACGCATTA
Organism: Sulfurirhabdus sp.; assembly: GCA_043759595.1. GTDB lineage: Bacteria > Pseudomonadota > Gammaproteobacteria > Burkholderiales > SMCO01 > Sulfurirhabdus. Next base: position 20,460 of record JAYVLG010000062.1, read on the forward strand.
CCACCACTATCCCGCACGGTATCCGCGCTGTTTTTGACGAAAATGGTTTCCATTTCAACAAGGGTTTCATGCAGAAGGAAGCCTTCTGGACTGGCGAAGTGGCCGGCAAATCAGCCACGCTTTATTACAACAAATACCCCTTTGTGGATTTCCATGGACTATTGGTTCCAGAGCGCGAAAAATGCCACCCCCAGTACCAGACAGAAGCTTTCAACAGCTATATATGGATGCTGACACAAGAAATGGCCAAGACCCTGCCTGGCGTGGGTTTTGGCTATAACTCACTCGGGGCTTTTGCTTCGGTCAACCATTTGCACTTCCAGATGTATGTCCGGCCAGCAGGTATGCCTGTCATGCATCCCGACTGGCTCCACAACGGGGGTGCCGAAGTTTATCCAGGCACAGTGGTGGTTTGTCTCACGGTGCAAGATGCCTGGCATGAGATTAACCGGTTGCACCGATCAGAAACTCCTTATAACCTGCTCTACACGCCGGGAAAGCTTTATCTTTTCCCACGCAAAAAACAGGGCACTTACCCTCAACCCGCATGGACCAGCGGGTTTACCTGGTACGAAATGGCGGGCGGCATGATCAGCTTCAACCGGGATGATTATGAAAAACTAAATGCTCAGACAATCTCTCAAGAACTAGCACAGTTAACCATTCCAGGATAGCCAGCGCTTCGCCAACTCAAAAACATGCATAGAATCATATCGATTCTGCTCTGCTTCGCGTAAAATAGATAAATGATACAGACTCCCGCACCAATCAATTCCTACCGCAAATACTGGGCAAAACGCTTCGGCGTTGCCCCTGTACTACCTATGTCCCGCGCCGAAATGGACAAACTGGGCTGGGACAGCTGCGATATTATTCTCGTCACCGGTGACGCCTATATTGACCACCCCAGCTTCGGCATGGCACTGGTAGGCAGATTACTGGAAGACCAGGGGTTCCGCGTGGGCATCATCAGCCAACCGGACTGGCAAAGCGCCAAAGCCTTTGCAGCCCTGGGCAAACCCAATCTGTTTTACGGTGTAACGGCTGGCAACATGGATTCCATGGTAAACCGCTACACGTCAGACCGGAAATTACGTTCCGATGATGCCTACACACCTGATGGCGCGGGCGGCAAGCGCCCGGACAGAACCGTGGTTGTTTACTCTCAGCGCTGCCGGGAAGCGTACGGTGGCGTACCTGTTATTATCGGCGGTATTGAAGCCAGCCTGCGCCGGATTGCCCAATATGATTACTGGTCAGACAAAGTGCGTCGCTCGGTGCTACCGGATTCCAAGGCCGATATGCTGCTTTTCGGCAATGCAGAACGCGCGCTGGTGGAAGTCGCACACCGACTGGCCCGTGGCGAAGCCATTTCAGATATTAAAGACGTGCGTGGCACTGCGATTATGCGCAATGAAATACCGGATGGCTGGAGCGAAATAGACTCCAGCCACCTGGATACTCCCGGCCCTGTTGCGCCTAAGCTCAACCCCTATGACTGGGATGAAAACAAGAAAGAAAAAGCCTGCGATCAGGATAATCCAAAACCGCCAGCAGATAGCAATGTGCTGCCACTGCAGTTCCAGCATCGCAAAGTAATGAAGCTGGATCGCGCAACCAGTGTGATCCGCCTGCCATCTTACGAGCAGGTCAGTGAAGACCCGGTACTCTACGCCCATGCCTCGCGTATTCTGCATACCGAATCCAATCCAGGAAACGCACGGGCGTTAGTACAAAAACATGGCAAACGGGATGTCTGGATCAATCCGCCCCCCATTCCGCTGACCACCCCTGAAATGGACCATGTCTATGGTCTGCCTTACAACCGCCTGCCGCATCCGTCTTACGGCAATGCTAAAATTCCCGCATACGAGATGATCCGATTTTCAGTCAACATCATGCGCGGCTGTTTTGGCGGCTGTACTTTCTGTTCTATTACCGAACATGAGGGGCGTATTATCCAGAGCCGGTCTGAAGAATCCGTACTAAACGAAATCGAAGAAATCCGCGATAAAGTACCGGGCTTCACAGGGGTTATTTCAGACTTGGGTGGCCCTACTGCCAACATGTATCGCCTCGCTTGCAAAAGCCCCAAAATCGAATCCGCCTGCCGCTTGTTATCTTGCGTTTTCCCGGAAGTCTGCAGCAATCTGGGCACAGACCACGCCCCGCTGATTCAACTCTACCGCAAAGCCAGAGCAATACCCGGCATCAAGAAGATTTTGATCAGTTCCGGTCTGCGTTATGACTTGGCTGTGCTGAACCCGGAATATGTTAAAGAGTTAGTTACCCACCATGTGGGCGGCTATCTCAAGATTGCACCGGAACACATCGAGGAAGGTCCACTTTCCAAAATGATGAAACCGGGTATAGGTGCGTATAACAAATTTAAAGAGTTATTTGAAAAATACTCAAAAGAAGCAGGCAAGGAACAGTATCTGATTCCCTATTTCATCGCAGCCCACCCCGGCACCACAGATGAAGACATGCTCAATCTTGCGCTATGGCTTAAAAAGAACAGCTTCCGCCTGGACCAGGTACAGAACTTTCTGCCTTCCCCAATGGCGCTGGCAACGGCCATGTACTATTCCGGCAAAAATCCGCTGCGCAAAGTTACCAGAGACAGTGAAGCCGTCAAGAGCCCTAAATCTGCTACAACGCGCAGACTGCATAAAGCCTTTTTACGGTATCACGACCCCAACAACTGGCCGATCATCCGCGATGCGCTCAAAAACATGGGCCGCAGCGATTTGATAGGCAACGGCAAACAACACCTCGTTCCCCATTGGCAACCTGTAGGAACAGGCTTGGCACATGAAGGTGCCCGACGCCCCGGTGCAGACGCGACACGCCGCACCGCACGCCCGGCTCCGACAAGAACCGTTATCCCCACACGTAAAGCCCCCACCAGGACTTCAGGGAAACGCAAAGCCGAAGGACGAGGACGTTAAATGAATCAGGCCAGGATTAATCAGTGTATTGAGATAGCATGCGAAAAGGGATGCACCGAAGTAAACGCAATTATCGAAAAACTGGAAACTGGCTTGCCTGTTCCTGAATTAAGTTTGTTAAATGAAATAGAGATAAGTGCCCTGCTTCTGGAACTAAAGTCCATCATGGCAGTATACGAAAACAAATAGACTTGACTGATTTGGCGCTTACGTTTGATAGTGACAAGAGGTGGTTAAATGCATTTTTTAACCGCAGAGGCGCGGAAGCGCTGAGAAAAACCAGTACTTTCAACTGAATACATGCGGCCCAGGGACACACATAGCCAATATCCCTCTGATAACAATTGCTAAGTGACGCAATTATTCTCTGCGCCTCCGCACCTCTGCGGTAAAGTTTTTAAATTAAAATTACCCCGCTGCAAACAATTGACTAATGACTAGCCAGCTTACCCATCTCTGTCAGGATTGAATAAACCAGCTCACGCCCCTGCACGCTCATCCCCTTGGCCAACTTATCGGCATCCCGCTCACCGTTCACCAGCTGCCGCATCATCCCGCCAAGTTTAGCCATATCCCCACCAGCTTTAACCATTTGCTCAGCCATATTCGCCAAAAGCTGCAATGCCTGCGTATCACCCTTGCCTGCCGCATCAATCATGGTGGCCAGCCCAGGTGCAGCCAGACCAGCATCCGGCTTGGCGTTCGGGTCAGGCAACGTTGCCGGGTTTTGAATACCGCGAAGAATCGCTTCAACAATCGCGCCATCTTCCTCATCTAACCCCATCGTCAGACTGACATCGCGACGTCCATTCAAAATCTGGCGAATAATCATGACAAGATTGCCCCAGCCATTCTGGGCAGACATTTCAAGCACTGGCTCCAGTTCAGAAAGCATTGCACGGTTACTGCAAGCCATCACAACGCGTGTAATAAGCGCTGCATGCGCCTGAATAATTTGTTGCTGCCTTGGGGGCAATGCTGACATCTTGTCGCTCTCCATAAATTGGTCAAAGCCGAAAAAGGCATGAGAAATTTATATAATAACAAAACTCAGCAATCAATAAACAACTGTTGCCGATATTTGCAATCTACGCAATACTTGGTTCCATGAAAAAACTTGCCTACCTGCTTTTCGGATTAGCCTTGCTTATTGGCGGATGCACAGGCCTGCCAAGCAAAATGGAACAGCCAACTGTCACCATTTCCAGCATCAACTTGCTACGTGCCACTTTTCTGGAACAAACCTACCAGATGCAGTTACGCATCCAAAATCCAAACGATTTTGCACTACAGATAGATGGCCTTTCGTACGAGCTGGAA
>JAYVLG010000063.1:0-8539 GCA_043759595.1 Sulfurirhabdus sp.
AACTCCCTCTCCCCTTGTGGGAGAGGGTTGGGGAGAGGGGTTAAATTTCAAGGCATTACCACCCTCTCCCTAGCCCTCCCCCATCAAGGGGGAGGGGAAAAACAGATGTTTCCGGATGATAACTAAGTAGTTTTACTATTTCGCTAAAGCGCCCTCAATATAAACGGAATGATTCATGAACGCACCAGATAAAATAATGACAGATGCCCCCAAGGCTATTTATTTAAAAGATTACACAGCACCAGCTTACCTGATTGATACAGTTGACCTGCATTTTGATCTGTTTGAAGATCATGCCCGTGTGACTTCGCGCCTCGCCATGACCAGTAACCACGACCACACACAAGGTGCTAAACCGCTGGTGCTGCATGGTGAAAAATTAAAACTGATTTCTGTAAAATTAAACGACGAGTTATTACCTGCCAATTCTTATCAGGTCACGAATGAAAACCTGTCTGTTTCCAATCTGCCGGAATCATTCACACTGGAAATTGTGACCGAGATAAAGCCACAGGAAAATAAAGCCCTGGAAGGTTTATATAAATCCGGCGGCCATTTCTGCACCCAATGCGAAGCAGAAGGTTTTCGCAAGATCACCTACTTTCTGGACCGACCAGATGTCATGGCTAAATACACAACAACCATCGTCGCCGATGCCAAGTATCCACAACTGCTTTCCAATGGTAATTTGGTAGACCATGGAAAGCTGGAAGGAAACAGACACTGGGCAAAGTGGGAAGATCCATTTAAAAAGCCCAGCTACCTGTTTGCTCTGGTGGCCGGCGATCTTTCTTTTCTGGAAGATACGTTTGTTACATGCTCCGGCCGAAGTGTTACGTTGCGTATTTATGTAGAGCATCACAATCTGGATAAAACCGAACACGCCATGCATTCCCTTAAAGCAGCAATGCGATGGGATGAAGAAGTTTTTGGCCTGGAATACGATCTGGATATCTACATGATCGTTGCAGTGGATGACTTCAACATGGGCGCAATGGAGAACAAAGGCCTCAATCTGTTCAACTCCAAGTATGTGCTGGCCAAGCCAGAAACGGCCACAGACGGAGATTTCGAGGGAATTGAAAGCGTTATAGGCCATGAGTATTTCCACAACTGGACAGGCAATCGCGTTACGTGCCGAGACTGGTTTCAGTTAAGCCTGAAGGAAGGTCTCACCGTATTCCGCGATCAGGAGTTTTCTGCGGATATGTCATCCCGTGCAGTAAAACGCATTAATGATGTACGGTCTCTTCGCACCATTCAGTTTCCAGAAGACGGCGGCCCCATGGCGCATTCTGTCCGACCGGATTCATATATAGAAATCGGCAATTTCTATACCAGCACCATTTACAACAAAGGCGCAGAAGTCATCCGCATGATGCACACTTTGCTGGGGCAAGATGGTTTCCGCAAAGGTATGGATTTGTACTTTGAACGCCACGATGGCCAGGCAGTCACCACAGATGATTTTGTCAAAGCCATGGAAGGTGCAAATAATCGAGACCTCACCCAGTTCAGACGCTGGTACACACAGGCAGGTACGCCTGAAATAACCACAGAAGGCCAATACGACAAAGAAAAACAAGTATATACGCTGACAATTAAACAAACCTGCCCTGCCACACCGGGTCAGCCAACTAAAGAGCCTTTCCATCTGCCAATTGCGATAGGGTTACTGGACTCCCAGGGAAATGAATTGCCATTGCAGCTGGATGGTGAAACAAAAGCCACTGGAACATCCCGCGTACTGGAACTAAGCCAAGCAGAACAGGACTATCGCTTTATCAACGTAACTCAGCAGCCCCTGCCATCGTTGCTCAGGGGTTTTTCAGCGCCGGTAAAGTTACACTCAAAAACCAGCCATGAAGAATTAGCCTTTTTGCTTGCTAACGACAGTGATGCCTTTAACCGATGGGAAGCAGGCCAACGGCTAGCGGGGGACATTATTTTAGGGCTGGTCACTGCATATCGAAACGGCAAAGAAATGGTATTGGATGAAACGTTTGTACAAGCCATAGCCAAATCCCTCGAAAGCAGTCTTGATCGGGCGCTGGTAGCGCAATTACTTACCCTGCCGAGCGAACTCTACCTGGCCGAATTAATGGCCACTGTAGATGTAGAGGGTATTCACCTGGCACGGGAGTTTGTTAGAAAAACGCTAGCTGAACGCCTTAAAGGCGCATTTGAGAAAACCTATAAAGCCAATAGTGACTCTGGTGCATATCGCTTTGAATCACTAAGCGTTGCTAAACGCAGCCTGAAAAACCTTTCACTCAGTTATCTGATGACACTGAATGACACCGCTTCACGCAAGTTGTGCATGCATCAGTTCGAAACTGCCGACAACATGACAGACAGCATTGCGGCACTTTTTGCACTGGCTAATCTGGATTGTGCAGAGCGGATTCCTGCCCTTGCGTCATTTTACGAAAAATGGCGTCATGACCCGCTGGTTCTGGATAAATGGTTCGGACTTCAAGCAATGTCTCAACTACCCGGAACGCTGGCAGAAGTACAAGCATTGACGCTTCATCCGGCTTTTGAGATCAAAAACCCAAACAAGGTTTACTCGCTGATTGGCGCGTTCACACGCTCCAACCCAGTGCGTTTCCATGATGCATCTGGAGATGGCTATCTCTTTCTGGCAGATAAAGTGTTACAGATCGATGCGTTCAATCCATCCGTTGCAGCGCGCATGTTGGGCGCGCTCAGTCGCTGGCGCAAATATGACGAAAAACGCCAAATCTTGATGAAAGCACAGCTACAACGTATTTTAGCTCAACCGAGGTTATCCAAAGATGCATATGAAGTTGTATCTAAAAGTCTTGCGTAATTGATTGTTTGGTAACAACTAATTAACGTTTTTTTATGTGCCTTGTTGACCTGAAAAATGGTTTAAATCCAGATATATGCAGGGTTGATGGTTATAACCATCCGCCAATTAAATGAATCAGAATTAAAAAGTACGCAGGCTATTAATGGTTTAAAACATTTATTAAGTATTTACTATATTCAATTGTTATTAATAGTAAATTATTATATTTCAATGAAAAATTCACTCCCTCTCCCCTCGTGGAAGAGGGATGGGGAGAGGGGGCGCGAACAAACTATTCCTCTTCCCTTTAACGAGCGAGAGATAACCATTCAGTTCCATAAAAAAAAATTCAGCAATAAATCGGGAGTAATAAATGAGTGATATGACGTTTTTTACAGTACTGTCCACCTTGGGCGCAGTATTTGCCATTGCGATTGGTGTCATGTTTCCGGCCATTGCTATGGGCCGCGCCATCAGTCAGGCATTAGATGCATTAGCGCGACAGCCAGAGGCAGAAAAAGCCATTACCCGCACCCTTTTCATCGGGTTAGCCATGATCGAATCATTAGCGATTTACGTGCTGGTAATCGTGTTGCTGGTTCTCTTCAGGAACCCGCTATTGCAATACCTTCTTCCAAAATAGTCAAATAAAACAGGATGTAATCTGTGGAACTGGATTGGACAACGTTTTTTCTGGAAATACTCAACTTCCTGGTCCTGGTATGGATCCTGAAGCATTTCTTTTATCGCCCGGTACTTGCTGCCATCAATCGACGACGATCGTACATTGAGGAAACACTGGCAAATGCAACAAAAATTCAGGAAGAAGCATTAGCCCTGAAAGCGGTAAATGAAAAGGAGCGTGCAGCGTGGGATAAAGAGCGCGAAGCGCTTCATATCAAGCTAAGCGAGGAAATCACCATCAAACGAGAACACATGTTGGCTGAATTGGCAGCAGAAGCAGATCAGACACGTGAAAAAAATCGTACACTGGATGATCAACGTCAGCAAGAGTGGCTTCGCGCTACAGAAGAGAGGGCATTAACCCAAGCCACTCAATTTACCGCCACACTCCTTTCACGCCTGGCGTCACCAGAACTTGAAGCTAAGCTGTACGCTTTACTGATTCAGGATTTGCAAGGGTTAACGCCTGCTGAAACATCTTTGCTCATATCCACTTCAAACCTTTCAGACTTGCACATTGAGACAGAAAGCGCCTATCCACTAAGCGAAACACATCGCTCAGAATTAAGCAGGCTTCTCGCTGAACTGATCGGGCAGACTCTACCTGTCAATTTCAGTGAAAATCCCGCTTTACTCAGCGGTTTGCAAGTCAGTATTGGCCCATGGGTATTGCATGCCAATCTGCGCGATGAACTCGCCTTGTTCAGGGAATCCCGGCACCGTGCTCCCTGAACAAAAACCACACGAAAATCCGCATTCACCACTTGATATCCGCAATGAGTGGCTAAAAAACTATCAATTCCGTACACGCATTTCCGAGCAAGGTACGGTTATTTCGGTCGGTGATGGTATAGCCTGGATAATCGGTTTGCCTTCAGCCAAAATGGATGAAATTATTGATCTGGCAGACGGCAGCCAAGCGTTGGTTTTTCACCTGGCAAAAGAGCGAATCGGCGCAATATTGTTAAAACAGACAGAACGGCTCACTGCGGGCACAACAGCTCACCTGTCGGGAAATAAACTCAGTATTGGTGTGGGTGACGGGTTGCTGGGTCGCGTAGTCGATTCTCTCGGTATCCCATTGGATGGCATGCCTGCACCCGAACTGAATTGCCAGCGCGAGCTGGACACCCTCTCCCCGCCCATCATTAGCCGTGACTTCGTCAATTCTCCCCTGTATACCGGATCTAAAATTGTGGATACATTGGTCCCCATCGGTAAGGGGCAGCGCCAGTTAATCATCGGCGATAACGGAACAGGCAAAAGTGCGTTGGCACTAGATACAATTATTAATCAAAAAGATAAGAACGTACTTTGTGTTTACGTACTCATTGGGCAAAAACGCTCTTCAGTGGTAAGCACTATTGAAACCCTGCGCCAGGAAGGCGCACTGGAATACACCACAGTCGTGGTTGCAGAAGCCACTGCTATGCCCGGGCTAAAATACCTTGCCCCCTTTGCAGGCTGCGCGATAGCAGAGGCATGGATGTGGCAGGGTAAAGATACGCTTATAATCTATGACGATCTCACTACCCACGCGCGAAGTTACAGGGAACTCTCTCTGTTACTGCGCAGGCCACCAGGCCGAGAAGCCTACCCGGGCGATATTTTCTACCTTCATGCGCGGCTTCTGGAACGCTCAACCTGTCTTGCATCTCGCCACGGTGGTGGCAGCATGACAGCTTTGCCGATCGTTGAAACAGAACAAGGCGAAATTGCTGCGTATATACCAACCAATCTCATATCCATCACCGATGGGCAGATCTATCTGGATACACAATTATTTGCACAAGGATTTTTACCGGCAATTGATGTAACCAAATCCGTATCCCGCATTGGAGGAAAGGCACAACACCCCATCATCAAAAATGAAGCTGGCCGAATGAAACTGGATTATTTGCAATTTCTGGAACTGGAAGTGTTTACTCGATTTGGATCAAGGCTTGAGGCCAGTATGGCCGCAAGAATCAAACGTGGACAAACCCTCAGAGAGCTGCTTAAACAGGAACGGCTCGCCCCACTTTCAATTGAATTTCAAATGGCCTGGCTCGTTGCCCATAATGAAGGGTTATTTGATCACCTGGATCGCGCTCAAATCATCAATCAACTTAAACAATTACAACAAGATGTAGAAACATCCGGGATGAAGCTTGCAGACGGCAAAGAGCAATGGCATAGCGCAGTCCATCTATGGCTGACCGAGAATAGCCATGAGCAAACGGCGTAACCTCCAACAACGGGTAGAAAGCCTGGGTGAAATTCAGGGCATTATGGGTGCCATGAAAAGCCTGGCATTCATGGAAACCAGAAAACTCGCTCAATTTTTATCTGCCCAGCAACAATCAGTTGCTTCAATAGAACTGGCCGCAAGCGATTTTGTCAGTTTTTATGGCAATACCCTGCCCCCGCATGAAGCAATAAACGAAGTGTATTTAGTCATTGGATCAGAACGTGGATTCTGTGGTGACTTTAATGAAAAATTGATTGAGGTGGTACTCTCAAACCAGCCAGATATGGCGGCCCTGCCCCCTGTTGTTGCAATTGGCAACCGTCTTGAATCCAAGTTTCTTGATCAACCTTCTTTGGTTGCAATCATTGCGGGTGCCAGCGTAACGGAAGAAGTAGAGCCCGTCATAACCCAAATAGCCAACCGTCTGGTAGAAATGCAAAATGGGCTAAATCAAGGCACTATACTAGGTGTGACAGCTTTTTATCATAGCGATGATGCAAACGGCATTAAAGTTCGTCGCCTGTTGCCTTTGCCCAAAATCACACAACCCGATCTTCATTACTCTCACCCCCCGCTACTCAATCTTGCACCTATGGAATTTTACGCAGGTCTCACAGAACACTATCTCTATGCAGCCCTCCACGAAACCCTGTACAGCTCGCTCATGGTAGAGAACCGCTACCGGCTTGAACACATGGATAACGCCATTCGCCAGATGGATAAAAAACTCAGCCAGCTTAAATTAAAATATAACGCCCTTCGCCAGGAAGAAATCATAGAAGAAATTGAAATCATCATGCTCAGCGTAGAAACGATGACCCATGCCACAACCTGAATATTTTAAAATCTCAAGTCAAGATACATATGTAAAATTCAACTATTTCTTCAAACTATTTCTATAGCTTGTTCCCATCCGGAAACATCTGTATTTCCCTCTGCCTTGATGGGGCCAGGGAGGGGGTGATATAGCGTTTCCGGATGGGAACAAGCTAAATGAATCAGATTAAAGCCCGGCAATGCCACTGTAGCTTGGCGAATGACGTCAATCAATGTAAATTAGGGTTATAACTATTTACGTTATTTATGAGGACTTCCCGGATAAGCAACTAATTAGTTCTCATCCGGAAACGCTGCAACTCCCTCTCCCCTTGTGGGAGAGGGTTGGGGAGAGGGGTCAAATTTATAGGCATTATTCCTCCCTGGCCCCCATCAAGGGGGAGAGGAAAAACAGATGTTTCCGGATGATAACTAATTAAATCCACAATCTGACACACCAAGGAAAAGTTTTTGACACCAACCACCATCCAACTGATTGGCGCAACGCTATTTGCAGTTGCTCTTATACATACCTTCTCCACCAAGATTTTTGAACACTTGGCGCATACCCGACCGACACATGCCGGAATATGGCACTTACTGGGTGAAGTTGAGGTGGTTTTTGGTTTCTGGGCAATGATTTTAATGGTCTTTATGTTCGCCACCGTTGGCACAACAGAAGCCATGAATTATATAGATTCACGCAATTTCACAGAGCCCATGTTCGTATTTGCCATTATGGTGATTGCAGGTACCCGTGCCATCTTGCAGATAGCCATGACGTGTGTACGACTGGTGGCCCGGGCTATCCCCATGCCTGACAGCATGAGTTACTATTTCACGATACTAGCGTTAGTGCCCTTGCTAGGTTCATTCATCACAGAGCCCGCCGCCATGACACTGGCTGCCATGATTCTGGCGGACCGATTTTATTCCAGCGGCATTTCAGCGCGCCTCATGTACGCGACTTTGGGTGTGTTATTCGTGAATATCTCTATCGGAGGTACGCTTACATCTTTTGCTGCACCACCTATACTGATGGTTGCTGGCACATGGGGTTGGGACGTAGGCTTCATGCTGTCCATGTTCGGTTGGAAAGCCGCCCTTGCGGCGACAATCAATGCATTAGGCGTAACGCTACTGTTTCGCAAAGAATTAACAAAATTGTCCATGAATGCCAAAGTCAGTAGCGACGCTCCAGTTCCCTTGCCTCTGGTACTGGTTCATCTTGCATTTCTAACAGGCGTCGTTGTTTTTGCTCATCATCCGACAATATTCATGGGACTGTTTCTCTTCTTTCTAGGCGTTTCCAGCGCTTATGAACAGCATCAGGACCGCCTGATTCTGCGTGAAGGGTTGCTGGTAGCCTTTTTCCTGGCTGGTTTGATTGTATTGGGTGGGCAGCAGCAGTGGTGGCTACACCCCGTACTGATGAACATGAGCAGTGACGCGGTATTTTTAGGTGCAACTTTTCTGACCGCTGTCACCGATAATGCGGCACTTACTTACCTCGGATCATTGGTTGATGGATTATCAGATAATTTTAAATATGCGCTGGTTGCTGGTGCAGTAACAGGTGGGGGATTGACGATTATTGCCAACGCCCCTAATCCCGCTGGGATCGCCATATTACGCAAATACTTTGAAGATGAAACAGTACATCCTCTTGGGCTATTGCTCTCTGCAATACCACCTACCATTGTTGCAGCACTGGCTTTTAAATTTTTGTAACGGGTAAACATAACTAATTCTCATCCGAAAACGCTATATCCCCCTCTCCTCTTGAGGGAGAGGACTGGGGAGAGGGGTAAATTTCAAGGCGTTACCCCTGTCTGGCCCGTCCCCATCAAGGGAGAAAGAAAAACAGTTTTTTCCGGTTGAGAACTAGTTGACACTAATTAGTTCTCATCCGGAAACGCCCGTAATTTTTTTTGATTAGTGTTACCCATACCCGACCCCTGGCTGGTCCAACCCCACATAATGCCATCAGCACG
>JAYVLG010000064.1:0-3472 GCA_043759595.1 Sulfurirhabdus sp.
AAACTCGATGCATTATTGTCCTGATTGAGGGATCCACTTTAGTTTGACTTAATCAAAAAAACCAGTTAGCTTGTATTTACTCGGCAAACTTACTGAAAGGTAAGGGCGCAAAGTCACCGGCCTAAGGGAAACTAGGGTAGCGGGACTGCCACGTGGATGTTCGTCCGTGTGCAAAATCGCTTGTCCTTCCTGCAGCGCCCAGATATCGAGTACGGTAACGCTGTGAAAAGGCGCGCCAGTCAGCTCCTGAGAAGCTTTGCTCTACATTAGCCCCTTAAGATCAGAATATGCGCTACCAAGGACGCGTCACAAATTGGAACGATGATAAAGGCTACGGATTTGTCACGCCGAATGGTGGCGGCGAGAAAGCATTCGTTCACATCACGGCTTTTTCAAATAGTCACCGCCGTCCTACCGAAAGCGACTTAATTACATACGAATTGGCAACAGACCAGCAGCATCGCCTTCAGGCAGGAAGCATCAGGTTTGTTGGCGATCCAAACCCCTCATCTGCGCAATCAGGTAAGAAATCCGTTGGGGCAATCTTTGCGACACTTTTTTGCTGCTTTGTCGTAACCGTATCTGTTATCGGCAAACTTTCATTTGCCGTGCCTTTTTTTATGCATTTGCAAGCACCATTACCTTCATGGTCTACGCATTCGACAAAGCTGCTGCCTTCAACAATCGCTGGAGAACGCAAGAGAGGACGTTGCATTTGCTTGGCTTGGTTGGCGGCTGGCCTGGTGCACTCGTCGCACAAAGAATGTTTCGCCACAAATCAAAGAAAGACGCTTTTCAATCCGCTTTCTGGATAACTGTCTTCTTAAATTGCTCCGTACTCGCATGGTTGCTAACGGAAACTGGTACTTCATTTCTTTACGAAATTACTGGCATCCCATAAAGAGGTTAACTATTCATTCCGGTGAAGCAAAGCAGCTTCGCGCTTCCATCATATTCAACCCGGGACAATGTTGTATGTTCATACGCATAAGCTAGGTTACGAGTCCCATTTCAGTCCAATAGATATGCCATGTATCTTGACGGTGAGGATTTCCAGACAGTTTGGCGACTCGCTCACAAATGGGTAAATGCAGACCCGAATAAAAGCGATCTCAACGCACTATCTTCCGCGCTGATGCAGGCAATCCATCGGCTCCTATCTGCCATCGTGATTCGTGACATCGTGGCACGGATAAAAAGGATATCCATCCTCGAGGATGATTCCATCGGCACGGTTATTTTCGAATCTCCCCATCACCTCAAAATCAATACCTGCCTCAGAAAAGACGAATTTGACAAAGACTATCTGGATTCCATTTATGTGAAGCGTAGTGAAGTATTGAACTGGTGTGATAAGGAACGGATTGCGCCGCCTTTATGGGTGCCAAAGAACCCACCCATCGAGCAAAAAATCCAGCAAGCGCTGCAAGTAGATGGAACGATTGATTCAGTATCCAGTATTACATCAGATACCGAAGCATTCCAGCTTCAGCAGAGGGAAGCAGCCTATGCCCGCCATCAGCCAACTGAAAACCTGAAACAGGATTGCATCCGTTATTGGCTACAACATCAGAACTATAGCAACAACAAAGCTGCAGAGAAATTCTACGAGGCACTCCCACCAGAAAAGAAAAAACTGTTGTCAGCATCCAATGCTGCCCGCACCTTGGCACAAGCTATTTCAGAGTACAGAAACCGGGACAAACTTATAGAACAGGGCAAGATTCCACACTGGTTAGCGAATTTCAATCCTGAAAATTCCCTGTCCTAATACCGTCTGCGCGCAGACGGTATGCTCTGAAACCCGCGCCAATGCATTGACTCATCGCAGACGATATACGTTTGCGCGCAGCCGCAATTCCCAATCAATATAAGTCTGCTGATACTACCTCCAGTTTCATCATTTACTGGAGGCAATCATGCACGACCACTTACTCACCACCAGACAGGCCGCACCCGTCCTGGGTGTCAGCGTAGCTTTCCTGGAACGCGACCGCTGGGCAGGCGCACGCGTGCCCTTCATCAAAATAGGCGCTCGTGCAGTTCGCTATCGTTTGAGCGATCTGCACGCCTATATCGAATCGTGCCTCAGAAAATCCACCAGCCAATACTGAGGTGTGACATGCACACGTCAGTACCCAGCAAAAACGGATTGGTTTCCCCCGGCGATAACAACAAACGGGAGGAAGCGCGCGCGATTCGCGCAGCCGGCCACGGCGGAGCAGATCGCGCGTGCGCCCCCCGCGCCCCCGTTCTAACAGTGGGGGAAAGTCCCAAGAACAAGAGCATCGTGGATTGGTGCTCGGCTACATGGAAGCCGGAGCCTGGCGAGGTTTTATCTTTGAATGTCCATTCTCTGCTGGTCCGGGCCATGGGGGATGTGTTCGGTATCGAAGTTCCGGGAATCCTGGGTTACGAAACAGGAATAAAATTTTCCAAGCTCAGCTACGGGAATTTGGTGCAGGTAGGGCGTTTGGACTATGGCGGCGACCGACATCAAGGCCGTGCCCGGCTGGATATATCCGGGACTGGCTGCGCCCAAATCAAGGATTGGACTGTGATCCAGAGCGCATTTACTGAATTTGAAGAATTGAGATTGACCCGCGTGGATCTCGCGCTCGACTTTATAGATGGTGCTTACGGTGTCGAGGATGCGAAGGAATGGTATTTGTCCGGGGAGTTCAATGCCGGTGGCCGCAATCCACGCCATTCCACCCCAGGTGATTGGCACAACCCTGCCTATAACACTGGGGAGGGGATTCGCTACGGTAGGACGCTGGAAGTCGGACGTCGTGAAAACGGCAAGATGTTGCGCTCGTATGAGAAGGGGCGGCAACTTGGCTCCAGTGATTCACCCTGGACACGCTTCGAGGTTGAACTCCGCAATATAGACCGGGATTTGCCGCTCGATATTCTCACGCAAACGGACAAGTACTTTAAGGGTGCTTATGCCTGCCTTGAACGCCTCATCGAATCTGAGGCTGCGGGTCAAACCATTGCCACGCACCAGAAAGAGGGGGAAATCTCTCTCGAACGGCTAACGCATCACGCCCGTGTTAGCTACGGAAAGTTGGTGCAAGTCTTGCGCGGTTCGTTCTCTGCTCAAGAGGTCATAGATGAAATAGCGCGGGAGGGTGTCCCGCGTAGGCTTCAAAAAAGCACGTTGTCCGGTTTTATCGCTCCGCCGCCGGAGGAGCATCACATAGGAGTTAGACATCATGAATAAATTTCCACCGCAAGAAGCAATGATCGAGGGCTTGGCCTTTTGGGATAAGGCTATCGATGGTCAAGAAATCAACACCGGTTCGGTGTATCTGATCGAGGAGTTCGATCCGCTGAATCCGAATCTGGCAGGTCGCCGGATTGTTGAATACAAAACGGGTTCGGCTGAGTTGGTCAAACCCTACATTCAACTGCACAAGGACGGGAAGCTGCAATTTCCTTTGAGAGCGCGGATTACTTTTGCGCTTAT
>JAYVLG010000065.1:0-29393 GCA_043759595.1 Sulfurirhabdus sp.
TCCTGCCCATGCCGCTTCGCCATCTGGAGTCCCTCCGAAAAAGAACCAAGATTGCACGGGTTTAGTGGAAAACTACAGGTGGAGCGGCTGGCCGCTTACTCATTAAGCCGCCATTGCCTATGAAAACATCATCAGGCAGGTGTGGGTCGGGAAGGTGAGTTCGCCACTGTCCGTTATCGGGATGTTCAATTTACGTTGCTCTAAAAAAATTAGCCTGCTCTGAAGCCGCCGGTCGGCAATCGTCAATATCGGCCCCTATGCATAGTTCGAAACCGTGTGCATACTACCCTCTCTGAGAGGAGGACTTCCTGTGGCCGAACAGCAATCTTCATTCAACGCAGAAAAGTACAAGAATGCGCAGCGAGAACAATGGAACAAGGATGGTGCAGCGTGGCGGCGCTGGAATCCCACTCTGGATCGCTGGTATGGCAAAGTTACCCATCAGATGCTCGACTTGGCCCGGATTCAGCCAGGCCAACGCATCCTAGATATCGCCGCTGGCGCTGGTGAACCAGCGGTCAGTGCCGCCAAACGAGTTGGCTCTAACGGTTACGTGCTAGCGACCGACATCTCGGAAGGGATCGTTGAGCTTGCGCTCCAGGTTGCCCGTGAACATGGACTCAAACAGATTGAAACCCGTACCATGGATGGCGAGAAATTGGATCTACCTGATGCATGCTTTGATGCGGTGCTGTGTCGACTTGGTCTGATGTATATGCCACACCCTGAAACAGCGCTGCGCGAGTGGCGCCGAGCTCTAAGACCGGGCGGTCGGGTCGCCGTCGTTGTCTTTTCCACGCCTGATCGAAACAGTTGGGGTGCTATGCCTGCTTCCATTATCCGCCGGCGCGCGCAACTTCCACCCCCCGTTCCAGGTCAACCTGGCCCGTTTAGCCTTGGTGCTCCCGGGGTGCTCGAAGATGTCTTCCGTAAAGCGGGGTTTGCCGCCCCCGAGGTTTGTGCTGTGCCGGTGCCCCTGAAAATGCCCAGTTCTGCCGAGTACGTGCGGGTAGCCCGAGAAGCCTTCGGTGCATTCAATGCCATGATGGCTCACCTGTCCCATCGAGAACGCGAGTCCGTGTGGAACGAAGTGGAAGACTCAATGCGCAGTTTCGAATCGCCCAGTGGGTTTGTGGTGCCGGGCGAATGCCTTGTCGGTGCGGCCACAAAGTAATCGTACGCAGAGCCTAATTGACCACCGTTCGCAACTAATGGCCAGTCGAACAGGGTGTAGCCACCGTACCTATGGTGCACAGTGAATGTAGCACCTTGCGAATTGCCTGCCGCAAAGCCGTCACTCACAGAAAATCGAACCCTGGCAGGGGCGACTGACCGCTGAGGCCGATTTTGAGACAGTCGTAACCATTAGCGAAAATTTCCTCTAATGGCACCACGCAGATGTGAACTCCCCCAACCTTAAAATTGATCAATCAACATAATTGGATGATTTAATAGTTTTCCACAGCAAATTCAGAAGCCCCGGTTATTTCAGGTAAAGCGCAAATGCTCAAATACCCGAGATTGAAATTAAAATAGCCATGAGAGTAGCTAATGGCTATTTATTTGCTGTTGGCCGCGAAGATTGCGCGCATGGTAAAATGCGATTTTTGATTTTACCGATGTGCCAATTCAAGGTTACCGAATGAAAGATTTTATTTCCTATTTAGTCCAGCAAAGCCATAACGAGAAAGTGGCCGTGACATCCGCACTGGATGATGCTTTAGCTAATCTGGATCATATGCTGAGTGGTATTTGCGCGGATTTGCAGGTGGAATTTGAAGGGCCATACGTGGGTGTGGAAACATTAAAAGCGCATCGCCTGGTTGTGCGGCCCCATGAGTGGAAAATCCATGAGCCTTCATGGAGCATGAAAATTTGTTCAGCAGCGCCGCAGGCTAATTATCGCGCTGAATGGGCGGTGCAAAGCGCAGGCCGATTGCGTAAGCAAGTGGTGGTCAAGGCTTTGCCTGACTTTTTTTCCGGATTTGCAAAGGTTGTAGAAGCTGCTGGGAAAGCTGAATTACCTTCCGGCAAACGTGTGCTGGAATTGGCTCTGCGGTTCGCTGCTTAGTTTTGTTCATTTAGCGGTTTAGGCAATTTGTAAATTAACCGCAGAGACGCTAAGGCGCAGAGTTAAGGAGCCATTTAATAAATTTGTGATGTTTGGTTATCAGGCGAGGCGATTTACTCTCACAAAGCTTTGTTTTTTTTCCGCGCCTCTGCGCCTCCGCGGTCAAAGCCGAGTTTTCTGGATTTGCAAAGGTTATAGAAACCTCTGGGAAAGGCGAATTACCTTCCGGCAAACGTGTGCTGGAATTGGCTGAACGGTTCGCTGCTTAGTTTTGTTCATTAAGCGGTTTAGGCAATTTATACATTAACCGCAGAGGCGCGGAGGCGCAGAGTTGATGTGCCATTTAATAAATTTGTGATGTTTGGTTATCGGGCGAGGCGATTTACTCTCACAAAGCTTTGTTTTTTCTCCGCGCCTCTGCGCCTCCGCGGTCAAAGCCGAGTTTTCTGGATTTGCAAAGGTTATAGAAACCTCTGGGAAAGCCGAATTACCTTCCGGTAAATGTGTACTGGAATTGGCTCAACGCTTCGCCGCTTAGTTTTGTTCATTAAGCGGTTTAGGCAATTTGCAAATTAACCGCAGAAACACGAAGGCGCAGAGTTGATGAGCCATTTAATAAATTTGTGATGTTTGGTTATCAGGCGAGGCGATTTACTCTCACAAAGCTTTGTTTTTTCTCCACGCCTCTGCGCCTCTGCGGTTAAAACAGAGCTTTCTTGCTAATCAGGTTCATTATTGAATCGATTGCGCCAAGCGAGCTGAATTTGGGATTCCAGCCCAATGCTCGTGCTTTGGCGCAGTCCACCGTCAAAGTTTTTCCTACCCCATCTAGCCATGCTGGTTCCCCTCCGACACCAAACCATTTGCAACTGGTTGCCAGTGCTGCCCTGGCTATTCCAAAAGGCAAAGGCAGCGCAAGTGTGTGATGTTTCTGGATAATGGCTTTGAAGCTGAAGCTGTCAGGTGCCGCCAGATTGTAAGCACCTTGCGCTTCAGAAAATAGCGCTAGTTGAATGGCGTCTGCCACATCGGATTCGTGCACACATTGCAGTAGCGGTTGCGGATCAGGCAGGCGAATATAAAATGGCTGACGGATCAGCGTTTTTAATAAGGGTTGTGCATGGGGACCAAGAATAATATGCGGACGCAGACGTACCGCACGGGGATGATGGGAGGTCATCCATTGTTCTAGTGTGGCTTTATGCTGGGCATAGAGAAACCCGGGTAAAGGGTTGAAAGCTTCTGCTTCATTCAAATTGTTACCGCTGCCATAAACAGACGCGCTGGATAGGTGTATCAGACGGTTGATATTGGCATCTTGGGCAGCGTCAAATAATCGCTGGCTGGCAGTGACGTTGATGTCAAACATGGCGTTAGTGCTTACTTTTCCTCTTAATACGACAAAAGCCATATGAATCAGTGCATCTTGCCCTTTCAGGAGGGGTGGCAGTCTTGAATCACGCACATCCATTAGCCTTTCATGGAATTTGTTGTGCTGAAACGGTGAAGGTCTTAGATCAATGCCAGTCACTTTTGAAACCAGAGGGGATTCGCATAGCCCGGGAAGTAATGCCTGAGACAGATGAGATGCGCTGCCGGTAATGAAAATCTTCATTGGCTTTTGTTCTTAAACCCGCTGGTTTTAACTTGCGTCAGGACTAAATGCGGGCATGACTTCTTCTGCGATGCAGCGGAGCGATTCCTGTACGATTTCAGTTTGGGTTCCCCCTGCGCCTACGGCAAGCAGCATATGGGTAACCCCTGCGGCCTGATATTTTTTTAACTGCTTGATGCAGTCATCCGGATTGCCAACTACTGCCAGACCAAACGTTTCCAGTAAAGTCAGGTTGATCCCGAGTTTCATGATTTCCCGGAAACGGCCAAGTTCATGGAAATGCTCGTAGCTGGGGTAAAGTTTTTCAAGAACCGGTAGCGTGGTTTTGTATAGTTCCTGGTAAAACCAGGTGAGCGCCTGTTTGGCCACCTGCTTGGCGCGGTTCCGGTCTGGCAGGCAGACGATACCCAGTGTCATACCGATGCGCGGTTTTTCCTCCCCCTCCCAGGCTTCAAGAAAATGCTTGATGTCATGTTTGGTCATGAGCCAGGGTTTGAAAGGGCCTGCCAGCATACCCAGTTTTTGTTTGGCTACCCAGGGAAAACTATCCGGGCTGACGGCTGCACTCCACAATGGGGGGTGGGGCGTTTGTATCACTTGGGGCAAAATGTCTGTCTGAGATAGCTGGAAATGCTCCCCTTTAAATGTAACCGGCCTTTTGTTGAAAGAAAGTCGCAGAATTTCCAGCGATTCATCCACTGTATTGCGGCTTGCCCCCATCTCTTTGCCAAAAACCTGAAATTCCTGAGGGGAAAAGCCACGCCCAATACCAACCTCTATTCTTCCCCTGGATAAAATGTCCAGTGTGGCAACTCGTTCAGCAATATGCACAGGATGATGCAGCGGCATGGGAATAACGCCCAGTCCCAGACGAATCGCGTTGGTTCGCTGAGAAAGCGCGGCCAGTATCAGGTCTGGTTTCGAAGAATGGGAGTAATGGCGCATGAAATGGTGTTCTACCAGCCACGCACAACGATAACCTAGCTCATCCGCCAGCGCGATCTCAGTGATGGCGTCTTCATAGGCCTGTGCTTCAGTGCGTTCCAGAAAAGGCGGGTTGGAAATTTCGTAAAAGAGATCGAAATGCATGAATGGACTTTGTTAACCTGACAGGACTTCGTAAGCCTCTTATAATGCCAGTATATGGAAAAAACACCAACCTATCAGTGTTATGTCGGCAGCGCGGGATGGGAGCATGCGTCCTGGCTGGGTGCGTTTTACCCGGAAGATTTGCCACCAGACTGGCATTTAACCTTCTACAACAACCATTTTTCCTGTGTTTTTATACCCTATGCTGATTGGTCTTGCTTGTCTGTTACCGAGCTGGCAGCGTGGTGCAATGATGTGATGGACCATTTTCGTTTTGTATTGGAAGCGAATCCCAAAGGAATGGATTTAGCAGATAAAGAAAAGCTGGCTGCACTGCCTTTTCATTTTATGCTGGCGGATTCGTTGGGTAAGATTGATTCTAAAAGCGGCCTGGAAGGCCGGGTTGTATGGGTAACACCCCAACCTGACTATAAAAAACTGGCTCAGGAGTTACAGAGATACATCGAACAAGGGATGCAGGTTTTTTTAATCAGCCGCGAGCCTGATTTGAAAGTGATGGATGATGTGAAGCGTTTATTGGAAATTATGGGTTTGTAACGAGTTTTGTTGAATTTGCAAAACTAGATTAAAATGAATGCCCTTTGAATATTTGTGTGGTCTTTTGTGTCCGCTGATAATCTGGTAGAAATCTCTAACCTAAATTTTGCATACGGAAAACGGGCAATCCTGAAAGGGATTGATATGTCTATTCCCCGTGGCAAGGTAGTGGCTATCATGGGCGGGAGCGGTTGTGGGAAAACCACTTTGCTGCGCCAGATAGGGGGGCAGATCAAGCCGACTGCCGGGGAAGTCCGGGTAGACGGGCAAGTGATGCATGAGCTGGATAGAGACGGGCTATATCAGATGCGCCATCGAATGGGCATGTTGTTCCAGTTTGGCGCACTATTTACCGATATGTCTGTGTTTGATAACGTGGCTTTTCAAATGCGAGAACACACAGACCTGCCGGAAAATGTGATTCGTGATCTGGTACTGATGAAATTGCATGCGGTTGGTTTGCGTGGCGCGCGTCACATGATGCCGGCAGAATTGTCAGGCGGTATGGCGCGGCGTGTCGCACTGGCGCGGGCTATCTCGCTGGATCCTATGTTGATGATGTACGATGAACCCTTTGCAGGTCTTGACCCGATATCCCTTGGTGTCATTGGTAACCTGATTCGACACTTAACGGATACATTAGGTATTACGTCTATAATCGTGACGCATGATGTGCAGGAGTCTCTCAAAATCGTTGATTATGTGTATTTTGTATCGGAAGGACTGGTAGTGGCCCATGGTACTGCTGAAGAGATGCGCCAATCGGACTCACCGTTTGTACACCAATTCGTTCATGGTGAAATGGATGGGCCGGTACCGTTTCAGTATCCGGCAACGGATTATCGGGAAGACCTGATGAAGGGAGCGCTTCATGTTTAACGGGTTAATCAGTGCGTTGCAGGGAGTAGGTCGCCATGTGGTGAATGGTATTTGGCGCCTGGGTTATGCCTCTCGCTTTTTTGCGATGATTCTGCTTAGTTCCGGCATGAGCTTCCGCCGTATTCACCTCATTATCAAAGAAGTGTATTTTAGCGGTGTGCTGTCGCTGATCATCATTCTGGTATCGGGACTTTTTGTTGGCATGGTGCTGGGTTTGCAAGGTTACGAAACATTGCAAAAATATGGTTCCGAGTCAGCGTTAGGAACATTGGTTGCGTTGAGTCTGGTTCGTGAGCTGGGGCCAGTCTTGGCCGCGCTGCTGTTTGCCAGCCGTGCAGGTTCTGCTATAACTGCAGAAATTGGCTTGATGAAAGCCACAGAACAGATTGTTGCCATGGAAATGATGGCCGTTGACCCGATTGCGCGTGTGGTTGCCCCGCGATTCTGGGGAGGGGTAATTTCAATGCCGTTGCTGGCTGCCATGTTTAGCGCAATGGGTATATTTGGCGGGTATTTGGTTGGTGTGGTAATGATCGGTGTAGATGCAGGCTCATTCTGGTCGCAAATGCAGGCAGCAGTAGACTTCAGAGCCGACATTGTAAATGGTGTGATTAAAAGCTTTGTGTTTGGGCTGGCTGTCACCTCTATTGCCCTCTTTGAAGGTTATGATGCGCCACCAACGGCAGAAGGAGTGTCCCATGCAACGACAAGAACCGTGGTGACATCATCATTGGCCATTTTGGCACTGGATTTTATTTTGACCGCTTTTATGTTCCGCGGCGTGAGCTGACAACGGAATTCTAAAGCTAACTCTATGAATATTTTTTGAAAGGTTGCAAAAATGACGCGAACAACGCTTGATTTATGGGTAGGCATTTTTGTGGTGGGCGGTTTGGCGGCTTTACTCGTGCTCGGTCTCAAGGTGGGGAACTTGAGCACTTTCAATATGTCTGAGAGTTATGTTGTGCATGCAGATTTTGAAAATATTGGTGGACTTAAACCCAAAGCGCCCGTAAAAAGTGCCGGTGTAGTCATCGGAAGGGTAGCTGAAATAGCTTTTGATAATAAGAATTATGAAGCAAAAGTGACGATACGTATCGATAAAAGATATGCATTTTCAAAAGATACCACGGCGTCTATTTTGACCTCTGGCCTGTTGGGGGAGCAATATGTGGGTTTGTCCCCTGGTGGTGATGAGGTGATGCTTAAAGATGGCGACACATTCAAATTAACCCAGTCTGCAGTTGTACTGGAAAATTTGATTGGACAGTTCCTGTTCAGCAAAGGATCTGAAGGTGGAACTAAGGCTGGGCAGTAATCAGGATTATCAAGTTAATAACTTTACAGGATAAATGAAATGAACTTTATAAATCGCGTGTTAATAGCTGTATTGTTTTTCGGATCTGTGAGCGTGCAAGCTGCAGATATGACACCCGATGCGCTTGCCAAAAATACCACTCAGGAAGTGTTGGGTCTAATCAAGCAGGATAAAGACATTGCCGGTAATCAGGAAAAGCTGCACAAATTGATTGAGGCGAAAATTTTGCCTCACTTTGACTTTGCGCGTATGACTCGCCTGGCAGTAGGTAAAAACTGGCGCAGTGCGACAGCACCACAGCAAGAATCGTTAGTGAAAGAGTTTCGTACGTTACTGGTAAGAACCTATTCCAATTCATTGGCAGCATATAAAAACCAGGTGATTGATTTTAAACCGTTTAAAATGCAACCCGATGAAACCGATGTGACGGTTAAAACCCAGGTTGTTCAGCCGGGTGCGCAGCCAATCCCTATAGATTATTCCATGGAAAAAACAGCGGATGGCTGGAAAGTCTATGATGTGACAGTGGATGGTGTGAGCCTGGTGATTAACTATCGCAGCTCTTTTGCAAGCGAAGTTCGTCAATCGGGTATTGATGGGCTGATTAAAACGCTGGCAGATAAAAATCAAACCGCTGCCGGTGGTTCACAAAGCACGGCTGCTAAAAAATGATCAGCAAAAACGGTGAGCGTTTCGAGTTAAAAGGGTCGGTCACCATGGATAATGCGCGCGCCATCATGGAAGAAGGTCAAGCCTTATTCAATCATGAAGATGTGAAGGTGGACCTGGCGGGTGTGGAAGAGGTGGATTCATCTGCTGTAAGCATATTGCTGCAGTGGATGCGTGAGGCGCAACAAAGGAATCAACCCATTTTGTTTTTTAATCTGCCTGAAAATCTGAAAAGCTTGATTACGCTTTACGGCGTTGACGAAATGATCCCCAACCAATAAATGCAGCAACGTTGCTGTGAAGTACCTTGGCCGAATCTCACCAGTAAAAAAGTAAAATTCTTTAATGTTACCTGCCATACGAATTAGCGGCATTCATAAAAGCTTCGGAAGTCTTCATGCCCTGAAGGGGGTGGATCTCGAGGTGAAACAAGGTGAGTTTTTTGCACTGCTTGGGCCAAATGGCGCCGGAAAAACCACCCTGATCAGCATTCTTGCCGGTATTGCGCGTGCTGATAAAGGCGTGGCTGAAGTGATGGGGCACGATGTGGTTACCAGCTATCGAGAATCGCGTCGCGTTCTGGGGGTGGTGCCGCAGGAATTGGTGTTTGATCCCTTTTTTACGGTGCGTGAGGCGCTCAAATTTCAGTCAGGCTATTTTGGCTTGCGCAAGAATGATGACTGGATTGATGAGATTATGCATCATCTGGATCTGACAGAAAAAGCCAACGTGAATATGCGTGCGCTCTCAGGCGGAATGAAGCGGCGAGTTCTGGTAGCGCAGGCGCTGGTACACAAACCGCCGGTCATTATTCTGGATGAGCCCACTGCCGGTGTGGATGTAGAGTTGCGGAAGACCCTGTGGCAGTTTATTCGCAAACTTAATCAGGATGGGCACACCATCGTCCTCACTACTCATTATCTGGAAGAGGCGCAAACATTGTGCAGCCGTGTTGCCATGCTCAAGCAGGGCGAAATTGTGGCTCTGGACAGTACGCAAAATTTACTGGACACCATTACAGATAAGCATATCAAGCTGAAATTGACACCGGATTCATTACCCCAGTCTTTGCAATCCAGGATGTGTGTGAAGGATGCTGAAACCTATACCCTGAAAATCAGCGATTATGCGGAGTTGGAATGGGTGATGGTGCAATTGCGTGAAGCCAATGTTTGCATTGGTGATATGGAATTGGTGCAACCTGATCTGGAAGATGTGTTTGTCAAAATAATGAGCAAACATTGATGATGACAGGTTTTTACACCCTTTTTTACAAAGAGCTGTTGCGTTTCTGGAAAGTGAGTTTTCAGACGATATTGGCGCCAGTATTGACTGCCCTGCTGTATCTACTGATATTCTCTCATGTGCTGGAAGGGCATGTGCAGGTTTATCCGGGTGTGTCATATACGACATTTTTGATTCCCGGTCTGGTCATGATGGCCGTGCTGCAAAATGCTTTTGCCAATAGTTCGTCCAGCTTGATCCAATCCAAAGTGACGGGGAGTATCATCTTTATTTTGTTGCCGCCGCTATCTTACCGGGAATTTTTTTTAGCCTACACGCTGGCATCCGCTGTGCGAGGCTTGGTAGTTGGGTTTGGCGTTTTTCTGGTGACACTCTTTTTTGTGGATATGCCCATGCACCACCCCCTCTGGATTCTGCTGTTTGCCTTGACCGGGAGCTGCATATTAGGTGCAATGGGAATTATTGCCGGAATTTGGGCAGAAAAATTTGACCAGTTGGCAGGATTCCAGAATTTTATTATCATGCCACTTACTTTTCTATCTGGTGTATTTTATTCCATTCATTCTTTGCCGGCATTTTGGCAGGGACTGTCTCATTTCAATCCGTTTTTTTACATGATTGATGGATTTCGTTACGGATTTTTCGGTGCATCCGATGTTTCACCTTATTTAAGCTTGTCGATCGTTGCGACATGCTTTTTAGTATTAACATTCATGGCATTGGCCCTCTTGAAGAGTGGCTACAAATTGCGTCAATAAAGAGGATATTATGGTTACTCCAGAAAACATCAAAGGTTATATCGAAGGTGGCTTGCCTTGCGAATATGTGCAAGTAGCAGGCGATGGTCACCATTTCGAGGCGGTGATCGTCAGTGCTGAATTCAAAGGTAAAAATATGGTGCAGCAACATCAGCTGGTCTATAAGGCTTTGGGCGACAGGATGAAGCAAGAGATTCACGCTCTTTCGATGAAAACGCTGACCCCTGAAGAATGGGCAAATCGTGGATAAACTGTCAATTCAGGGCGGTATCCCCTTATCAGGCGAAGTCAGGATATCCGGTGCAAAGAACGCGGCTTTGCCTATTCTGTGCGCCAGTATTTTGACAGGCGATGTGCTGAAGCTGGGCAATGTGCCCCATTTAAAAGACATCACTACCATGATTGAATTGCTGGTGCAGATGGGGATGAATGTTTCGGTAGATGAGAAAATGGGCGTGGAGCTGCACGCAGCAGCGTTGCCTAATTTGGTTGCACCATACGAACTGGTGAAGACCATGCGTGCATCCATTTTAGTGCTAGGACCCATGCTGGCTCGTTTTGGCAAAGCACGGGTATCTCTTCCGGGTGGATGCGCTATTGGTCTGCGACCTGTTGATTTGCATATCAAGGGGTTGCAAGCCATGGGTGCGGAAATTCAGATTGAGCATGGCTATATCGAAGCCAAAGCAAGTCGCTTGAAAGGCGCCCGTTTATTCATGGATCTGGTATCCGTGACGGGTACAGAAAACCTCATGATGGCGGCGACGCTGGCAGATGGTACAACCGTGATTGAGAACGCAGCGCGTGAGCCTGAAGTGGTGGATCTGGCGAATTGCCTGATTGCCATGGGTGCGAAAATTGAAGGTGCAGGTTCGGATGTCATCACCATTCATGGTGTTGAAAGTTTACATGGCGCAACGTATAGCGTTATGCCTGACCGAATTGAGGCTGGCACCTTTCTGGTTGCAGCTGCGGCCACTGGCGGCAAGATCGTGCTGAAAGATACGCGCACAGATATCATGGATGCGGTCCTTGAAAAACTGCGTGAGGCTGGCGCCAAAATTGAATCGGGTGAGGACTGGATCAGTCTTGAAATGACCAGCCGCCCGAAAGCAGTGAATGTTCGCACCGCACCTTACCCCGCTTTTCCTACGGATATGCAGGCCCAGTTTATGGTGCTGAACGTAATTGCAGAAGGCACCGCGATCATGACTGAAACCATTTTTGAAAATCGATTCATGCATGTGCAGGAACTGCAGCGTATGGGGGCGGGTATTGAAGTGGAAGGGAATGCTGCCGTGGTGCGTGGTGTAACTGAACTCAGTGGCGCAACCGTCATGGCGACAGATCTGCGCGCATCGGCAAGTCTCGTGATTGCTGGCCTGAGCGCGCAAGGCGAAACGGTGGTGGATCGTATTTATCATCTGGATCGCGGTTATGAATGTATCGAGGAAAAGCTGTCGCAGTTAGGCGCACGCATCAAACGCGTTCATTAAAGGTTTAAAAAGCGCGTACACAGAGTCCTGATTTTTGAGAGGCAGGTTAACCCATTGTTCTGTCTGTGGTCTGTAAACGCTCTGTGGTAATATTATATTTTTGCACCTATTGAGATTACGTAATTGAACAGTATTACCATTGCCCTTTCCAAGGGTCGTATATTCGAAGAAACGACACCGTTATTAAAAGCGGCAGGCATCGTTCCGTTAGATGACCCCGAGTCTTCGCGCAAACTGATTCTGGATACGAACCGTCCGGATGTCAGGTTGATTATCGTGCGTGCCTCTGATGTGCCGACCTATGTCCAGTATGGTGCAGCTGATCTGGGAATTGCCGGTAAAGATGTGTTGTATGAGCATGGTGGGGCAGGGTTGTATGAACCTCTGGATTTGCAGATAGCTCGTTGTCGGATGATGGTAGCTGTTCAGAACGGATTTGATTATCAGCAGGCCGTCACCAAAGGTGCGCGTTTGCGCGTTGCAACCAAGTACGTCCAGACTGCCCGTGAGCATTTTGCGCGCAAAGGTGTGCATGTTGATCTGATCAAGCTGTACGGTTCCATGGAGTTGGCGCCGTTGGTAGGACTGGCTGATGCCATTGTTGATTTGGTGAGTAGCGGCAATACCCTGAAAGCGAACGATCTGGTGGCAGTAGAAGAAATCATGGATATCAGCTCTCGTCTTGTCGTCAATCAGGCTGCGCTCAAGCTGAAACGCGCACAGATTCAACCGATACTGGATACCTTCGCAGGCGCTGTCAGTCAGCAGGCCGGAAAGTAATCTGGCCCGGAAATTGTCTTACTCTTAGTCGTTAATACCGCCAAAAAAGTTGACTCAAACCATGTTAAACATCAAACGATATAACACCACACAGCCAGATTTTGACGCACAGCTGACACAATTACTCGCATTTGAAGGCGCGCAAGATGCTGCCATTGATCATGTTGTTGCAGATATATTGATGGATGTCAAAAAGCGTGGCGATGCGGCCGTGCTGGAATATAGTCAGCGCTTTGATCGTCTGTCGGCAAAAAGCATGAGCGAACTGTCGCTCCCCAAAGAGCGTCTGGAAGAAGCGCTGCGTAATTTGCCTGCTGAACAACGCGATGCGCTGGAGCAGGCTGCGCAAAGGGTGCGTACCTATCATGATCGCCAGTTGATGGCATCCTGGAGTTATACCGAAGAAGACGGCACTATGCTGGGTCAGCAAATTACCGCACTTGATCGCGTAGGCCTTTATGTACCTGGAGGCAAGGCGGCTTATCCCTCTTCTGTGTTAATGAACGCTATCCCGGCTAAAGTGGCAGGTGTGGCAGAACTGATCATGGTAGTGCCAACTCCTGATGGTCAGTTAAATGAGCTGGTCCTGGCTGCTGCAGCTGTGTGTGGCGTTGATCGTGTATTTACCATTGGCGGCGCGCAAGCCGTGGCTGCTTTGGCGTACGGAACTGAAAGCGTACCGCAAGTGGATAAGATTGTAGGCCCCGGTAACGCCTATGTAGCCGCTGCAAAGCGCAGGGTGTTCGGTGTAGTGGGGATTGATATGGTAGCTGGTCCATCAGAAATCCTGGTGATTTGTGATGGAAAAACCAATCCGGACTGGATCGCCATGGATCTGTTTTCCCAGGCAGAGCACGATGAACTGGCACAATCTATTCTGCTCTCGCCTGATGGCGCGTTTCTGGATGCTGTGGAAGCCAGCTTGGATCGTCTGTTGGTAGATATGCCGCGCAAAGCGGTGATTCGTGAATCACTGGAAAATCGCGGGGCACTTATTCAGGTGAAAGATCTGGATGAAGCTGTTCGTATTGCAAATTATATTGCCCCGGAACATCTTGAGCTTTCCGTGGATGGGCCAGAACTCTGGGCAAAAAAAATCAAGCATGCCGGTGCGATTTTTATGGGGCGTATGACCTGTGAAGCATTGGGTGACTATTGTGCGGGGCCAAACCACGTTCTGCCAACGTCTCGCACCGCGCGTTTTTCTTCCCCTTTGGGTGTGTATGATTTTCAGAAGCGCACCAGTCTGATTCAGGTGTCTAAGCAAGGTGCGGTAACGCTGGGGAAGGTAGCTGCTACTTTGGCCTATGGAGAAGGGTTGCAAGCCCATGCCAGATCGGCTGAATATCGGATGAAGGGCTAGTTATTCTCAGGCTGACTGATCAAAGTTGGCTTTAAACCATTTTTCATGAAATAAATGATGTTGCCTAAGCCTGAATCAATCATTCGTGACGAAATCCTTTCGTTGAAAGCCTATCATGTCCCGGTCAGCACCGGCATGGTCAAGCTGGATGCGATGGAGAACCCGTATAGCTTGCCAGCAGATCTGCAGGCAAAAATCGCGGAAGGGGTATCTTCCGCGCCGATGAACCGCTACCCTGATCCTGGTGCGATTGCGCTCAAGGAAAGTTTGCGTAAAGCAATGGATATTCCGGCCGGAATGGAGTTGATGCTGGGTAATGGCTCGGATGAACTGATTCAAATCATTGCCATGGCGGTTGCCAAACCTGATGCCGTCTTGCTCAGTATTGAACCGTCTTTTGTGATGTACAAGATGATTGCGACATTCACGGGGATGCGTTACGTGGGTGTACCGCTCAAAGCTGATTTTACGCTGGATATGCAGCGGATACTGGCAGAAATTGAGCAAAATCAGCCAGCAGTGATCTTCATTGCCTACCCCAATAACCCTACCGGCAATCTGTTTGACGCTGAAGACATATCGCGTATCATAGAAGCTGCACCGGGGCTGGTCATCGTCGATGAGGCTTATCACGTATTCGCTGGTACAAGCTTTTTGCCCCGTTTGGCACAATACCCGAATTTGCTGGTGATGCGTACGTTATCCAAACTGGGGCTTGCCGGGTTGCGGCTGGGATTTATGGTGGGGAGTGCGGACTGGATAGTGCAATTGGAAAAGTTGCGCTTGCCCTATAATATTAACGTGTTAACGCAGGTGGTTGCGCAAACTGTGCTGGCACAAGTTGATGTTCTGACGCAACAGGCTGAATCGATTATGGTGCAGCGGGCAGTACTCAAAAAACAGCTGGATGCCATCCCGGGTATTGAGGTATTCCCCAGTGATGCAAATTTTATCCTGATTCGCGTATTGCAAGCAGATAGCGTATTTGAAGGAATCCAGCAGCGTGGTGTGTTGATTAAGAATCTGAACAATGGACATCCGCTGCTGAATAATTGTTTGCGTGTCACTGTAGGCACTGAACAGGAAAATGAACAATTCATTCAGGCATTAATGAATAGCCTGTAAGATTTCAATTTTGGAAAGATGTATAAAGTCAGCCCATGTTGCCCTTTAAAGATGAGTGATTGAAACTCAGCCAGATATCCATATAACTTAATTACTTTATATTTGAGGCATGTCATGCGCGAAGCGCAAGTTACCCGAAACACTCTTGAAACGCAGATCAGCGTTAAAATTAATCTGGATGGCACCGGTAAAGCGGTCCTCAATAGCGGTGTCCCCTTTCTGGATCATATGCTTGATCAGATAGCCCGCCATGGATTGGTTGATATTGAAGTGGCCGCCAAAGGCGATTTGCATATCGATGCGCATCATACCGTGGAAGATATCGGCATAACGCTTGGTCAGGCCGTAACCAAGGCCATTGGCGATAAAAAAGGCATTCGTCGTTATGGTCATGCTTATGTGCCGCTGGATGAAGCGCTGTCCCGTGTGGTGATGGATCTGTCCGGTCGCCCAGGGCTGACTATGGGTGTCGAATTTACCCGTGGCAGAATCGGCGATTTTGATGTGGATCTGATCAGCGAATTTTTCCAGGGGTTTGTCAATCACGCGTTGATCACGCTGCATATTGATAATTTGCGCGGTAAAAATGCCCATCATCAGGCAGAAACCATATTTAAAGCATTTGGACGCGCACTGCGCATGGCTGTTGAAATGGATGATCGTATGGCCGGCCAGATGCCTTCTACCAAGGGTGCGCTGTGATAGATATTGCTGTAGTTGATTATGGCATGGGCAACCTGCGCTCTGTTTCAAAGGCATTGGAACACGTAGCGCCCAGCGTCTCTGTCAGCGTCACCTCTGATCCGGATGTGATTGCTAAAGCAGGTCGAATCGTTTTTCCCGGTGTAGGGGCAATGCCGGATTGCATTCACGAACTGGAAGCGCGCGGATTACGTGAAGCTGTCATCGAGGCTTCAAAAACCAAACCGTTTCTGGGTATTTGTCTGGGTATGCAAGCGCTGTTTGAATCCAGCGAGGAAGGCAATGTGGCAGGGCTGGGTATCATGCCAGGAAAAGTATTGCGTTTTCCCCATGAGTTGATGGTAGACGAAAAGGGCGAAAAGCTTAAAGTGCCTCATATTGGCTGGAATGAGGTGCATCAGGTGCAGCAGCATCCATTATGGACAGGCATACCTGAAGGTTCCCGTTTCTACTTTGTGCATAGTTATTATGTCGAGGCAGGTACACCGGATCTGGTTGCAGCATTCACCGTGTATCCATTTCCATTCACCAGTGCAGTTGCACGTGATAATGTGTTTGCCGTACAGTTCCATCCTGAAAAAAG
This sequence comes from Sulfurirhabdus sp., assembly GCA_043759595.1. Lineage (GTDB taxonomy): Bacteria > Pseudomonadota > Gammaproteobacteria > Burkholderiales > SMCO01 > Sulfurirhabdus. Next base: position 16,252 of record JAYVLG010000065.1, read on the forward strand.
CCAGGCAGCCGGGTTGACCTTGCTGGGTAATTTTGTTTTATGGGATGGAAAAGTTACCCAAGGTAGTTGCCAACCAGAAGATGGCACCTGTTCATTTTGATTTTCATTAGACAATTTACTTCATAAGACTCGTATCATGTTGATTATTCCCGCAATAGATCTTAAAGACGGACACTGTGTACGCCTCAAACAAGGATTAATGGAGGAGGCAACGGTTTTTTCTGAAGACCCGGGCGCTATGGCGCAACACTGGCTGGATCAGGGTGCAAAGCGCTTGCATCTGGTAGACCTGAATGGCGCTTTTGCGGGAAAACCGGTCAATGAAGCGGCAATACGCAGCATAGTGGATGTGGTAGGCATTGATATCCCGGTTCAGTTGGGAGGCGGGATCCGCGATCTGGATACCATAGCGCGTTACCTGGATAACGGTATTACCTATGTCATTATTGGTACAGCTGCGGTGAAAAACCCGGGTTTTCTCCATGATGCCTGCAATGCCTTTCCTGGTCATATTATTGTCGGGCTGGATGCGAAAGACGGAAAAGTGGCAGTAGACGGATGGTCCAAAGTAACAGGTCATGATGTAGTTGATCTCGCCAAGCGCTTTGAGGGATATGGTGTTGAGGCGATCATTTATACGGATATTGGCCGTGATGGCATGTTAAGTGGCGTCAATATAGAGGCAACCGTAAAACTTGCCCAGGCACTGACTATCCCGGTCGTAGCCAGTGGCGGCATCACTAATCTGGAAGACGTGCACAAACTTTGTGCTGTGGAGTCCGAAGGAATCATGGGGGCGATTACAGGTCGTGCTATATACGAAGGTACGCTGAATTTTGCTGAAGCGCAGAAATTGGCAGATGAATTGAGCGAAGCAAAATAACCACAAAGGAACAGAATAGAGCGGGGAAAATGGTCGTTAAAGCAGTTTTGCCGATTTTATTCTGTGGTGAGAAATTATGGGTTTAGCAAAAAGACTTATCCCTTGTTTGGACGTGACAAGTGGTCGTGTGGTCAAGGGTGTCAATTTCGTCGGTTTGCGAGATGCGGGAGACCCTGTTGAAATTGCTCGTCGATATGATGAGCAAGGCGCAGATGAACTGACATTTCTGGATATTACAGCCAGCAGTGATGAACGGGATATTATCCTGCATATCATTGAAGAAGTCGCGTCGGAAGTGTTTATTCCGCTCACGGTTGGCGGTGGTGTGAGAAAGGTCGATGACGTACGCCGTTTGTTGAACGCGGGTGCAGACAAAGTAAGTATTAACACTGCAGCTGTTCAGAATCCGCAACTGGTTGCAGATGCAGCCGCAAAATTTGGTACCCAATGTATTGTGGTTGCGATTGATGCCAAGCAGGTTTCAGCTGGTCCGGAACCACGTTGGGAAGTATTCACTCACGGCGGTCGCAATGCGACTGGCATGGAGGCGGTGGAGTGGGCGTTGAAACTCGAAGCGCTGGGTGCCGGTGAGATATTATTAACCAGCATGGATCGTGACGGCACCAAGAATGGATTTGACCTCCCGCTGGTGCGTGCGATTTCCGATGCAGTGGGAATTCCTGTGATTGCCAGCGGTGGAGTAGGAAACCTGGATCATTTGGTGCAAGGTGTCATTAAAGGGCATGCAGATGCCGTGCTGGCAGCCAGTATTTTTCACTTTGGGGAATATACTGTGCAACAGGCAAAAGAACATATGCGCCGTTTTGGTATAGAGGTAAGGCTGTGAGTGAGAGCTGGCTGAGTAAAGTGAATTGGACCCATGATGGCCTGGTACCGGTGATTGCACAGGAAACAGGAACCGGAAAAGTCTTGATGTTTGCGTGGATGAACCGGGAAGCGTTAAAGCGTACCGCTGAATGTGGAGAAGCGGTTTACTGGTCGCGCTCGCGAAAAAAACTCTGGCACAAAGGTGAAGAGTCTGGTCATGTGCAAAAGGTAAAAGAAATTCGCCTGGATTGCGACGAAGACGTAATATTGCTGGAAGTTGAACAAATCGGGGGAATAGCCTGTCATACCGGAAGACATGATTGCTTTTTCCAGAAACTGGAAAGCGATGCCTGGATTGTAGATGCCCCGGTAATTAAAGATCCGGCAGAGATTTACAAAAAATGAGTGAAACATTAAGCCGTCTAGCTGAAATGCTGGAACAGCGAAAATCTGCTGATCCACAAAGCTCTTATGTCGCCAAGCTGTATAGTAAGGGATTAGACAGCATCCTGAAAAAAATTGGCGAAGAAGCCACTGAAACAGTGCTGGCAGCAAAAGATGGCGACAGGCAGCATATTATTTATGAAACAGCAGATTTATGGTTTCATTGCCTGGTAATGCTGGCCAGTCAGGGAATACATCCAGATGAAGTATTGGCTGAGCTGGCAAGACGTGAGGGATTGTCTGGTTTGGAAGAAAAAGCAGCAAGAAGCTAATCAGTTTTAAAGGGTAAGCAATGAGCGACTGTATTTTCTGTAAAATTCTGGCAGGTGAGATCCCGTGCAAAAAAGTGTACGAGGATGAAGATATACTGGCATTTCATGATATCCATCCCATTGCACAGGTGCATTTCATGTTAATCCCGAAAAAACATGTAGAATCACTGGCTCATTGCGAAAGTGTTGATCAGGCAATTTTGGGTAAAATGCTCCTGTTGGCTCCAAAGCTGGCAAGAGAGCAGGGTCTGGAAAATGGATTTCGAACCATGATCAATACAGGTCGTGGTGGTGGTCAGGAAGTGTTTCATCTGCACGTGCACGTATTTGGCGGCGAAAAGCTGCCGCATATGTAATCATTGAATAAGTATGAATTGAGTAAATTAAGGAGCAGGTAAATGGGATCCTTCAGTATTTGGCATTGGTTGATTGTTTTGGTAATTGTACTGGTCATATTTGGTACAAAGAAACTGAGAAATATGGGCGGTGACGTAGGCGGGGCTGTAAAGAGCTTTAAGGATGCCATGCGTGAGGAAGAAAAGTCCTCGAAAATCGGATCGTCCGAAACCGGTCAAACGATTGATGGTGAAGTCAAGGATAAAGCGAAAAGTTGATATGCACCAGGAAATGGTTTAATCATCCGGTGTTATCTTCATCAGTTTTTTCATTTAAAATCTAAAACTCATCATTAAATGTTTGATATTGGCTTTTCAGAATTGATAGTAATTGCTGTTGTGGCCTTGGTGGTAATCGGGCCGGAGCGATTGCCAAAAGTTGCGCGTACGCTGGGTCATCTTTTTGGCCGCATGCAACGTTATGTAACGGACGTGAAAGCGGATATCAATCGTGAAATGAAGCTGGATGAACTTCGTAAGTATCAGGAGCAGTTCAAAGAAGCGGCACTTACTGCTGAACACACGTTTACAGATGAAGTTGTGAAAACCGAACAACTGATCAAAGCAACACCAGAAGCAGAAGGAGAGCGAAGCATACACGAGCAGAGCTTTAATCCGCCTCTTGAAGAACCCGTTACTGAGGAGGTGCCAGCCACGCAACTTGAGCTGGGTTTTGAATCGAAACAAGAGCCCTCAACTAACCCACAAAAACAAGCCTGAATACTTTGGAACCGGATCAAACTACCCCGCAAGACAGTTTTATTGCGCATCTGATGGAACTCAGGAGCCGTTTAATACGTGCTCTGATTGCCGTCATCCTTGTGTTTATATGTCTGTTTCCATTTGCTTCAGACCTTTATACTTTGCTTGCGCAGCCGCTTTTGGCGTCTTTGCCCAAAGGCGGTCAAATGATCGCAACAGATGTAACGACACCATTTTTTGTGCCTATGAAAGTGGCCATGATGGCTGCCTTTCTTATTGCTTTACCCTATGTTCTGTATCAAATGTGGGCCTTTATTGCACCGGGCATGTACAGTCATGAAAAACGAATGGCGCTGCCAATTGTATTTGCCAGTACGTTGCTATTTTTATGTGGCATGGCATTTGCCTACTTTCTAGTCTTCCCCGTTGTTTTTGGATTTATTGCAAAAGCTGCTCCAGCGGGCGTAGCGGTAATGACGGACATCAATAAATATCTGGATTTTGCACTGACGTTATTCATGGCATTTGGTATCACTTTTGAAGTGCCAATCGCAGTGGTTGTCCTGGTCAAGATGAATGTAGTGACAGTGGAAAAATTGCGCGAAATTCGCCCTTATGTCATTGTTGGCGCATTTGTCATTGGGGCAATTTTCACGCCCCCAGACATTGTTTCCCAATTTATGCTTGCCATCCCTTTATGGTTGCTTTATGAAGCGGGAATTTTAGTATCATCATTCATAACCAAACCAAAGCCTGAAGAATCAATCTATCAGCCGATGAGTGAAGATGAAATGGATCAGGAATTGGATGCGATTGATTCGGAGCAAAAAAAAGCACCTTGATTGAAGCATGAGTCCTGTCTCAGGAGATTCGAATGCGAATAGTGTCCCTGCTATTGTTTTCCTTGATCTTCTCTCCGCTGGCTTGGAGCATGTCCAATCAGCTCAAAGATAACCTCTCCCCTTACCTCGCACTTCATAGTCTGGACCCTGTTGCATGGCAAGAATGGAATGCCAAGACAATTGAATTAGCCCGTAAACAAAATAAATTGCTGTATGTGTCAATTGGCTATTTTTCATGCCACTGGTGTCACGTCATGCAAAAAGAAAGCTATCGGAACTCCCGGATTGCCGATTTACTGAATGAAAATTTCATCCCGGTAAAAGTAGATCGAGAGTTAATGACTTCGCTGGATGCGGAAATGCAGGACTTTTCAGCGCGCACAAATGGACGCTCAGGATGGCCGTTAAACGTCTTCATTTCCCCGGAAGGATACCCTCTTTACGCACTCTTATATGCGCCACCCAAGGATTTTTTTCAGGTAATTTCACGCCTTGATCATCGCTGGAAAAAAGAATCAAGCCAACTGAAATTAATTGCAAAACAGGTGGCAGATGCAGGAGGGGAATTGCAAAAACCAACAGCAACGAAATATTCCAAAGAAGTTGTAGTTCGATATCGCACAAGGTTAATTGAAGAAGCTTTGGCTAAGGGCGATACATTCAACGGAGGGTTTGGCAGTGTGAATAAGTTTCCCATGACGCCACAGCTTGCCGCATTACTGGAAGCCTATATTCAGGATCCACAGCCAAAATTAGGTGCATTCTTGAAATTGACATTGGATAAAATGGCGAGCCAGGGGTTGCAGGATCATATAGGCGGCGGTTTTTTTCGTTACACGACTGATCCGGACTGGCGCATCCCCCATTTTGAAAAAATGCTTTACGACAATGCCCAGCTAGCACTGATTTACTTTAGAGCAGCAGACGTGTTGAAAATGCCGAAATACCGGACCACTGCATTCGAAGCTTTGGACTTCATTCTGAATGAATTGCATAACGTGGAATCCGGTGGTGTAATGACCAGTACATCAGCGATTGATGCTCAAGGACATGAGGGGGGTGTTTATTTGTGGGATAAAGAAACATTAAAAAACCTGCTTTCGACCGGCGAATATGAGCTGATCAGTAAAATATGGGGAATGGCAACACCTGGAGAGTTTGAAAGGGGTTATTTACCAATTACCAGTATCGAGCCAGGCGAAGAAGAATCAGAAGCGCTTAAACGTATTTATACAAAATTGAAGAAGGATAGATTGGCGCGCATCATTCCCAAAGATGATAAGAGACTGGCCGCACTGAATGGACTGGCATTGATGGCTTTTTCAGAAGCAGCCAAAATGGCACCAGTTTATAGGCCTGCTGCAAAGGAAATCGCACAATTCTTGACAGCGGAGATGTGGCATTCACAGAAACTTCATAAGGCAAAGAGTAAGGGGCGTTTTACAGGCGAAGGTGAGTTGGAGGACTATGCTTTTGTGGCAGCAGGACTATTGAGTTATGCAAAGCTCACAGGTGAGGTGAATGATTTTGCCGTAGCCAAAAATGTGGCTTACCAAGCGTGGAAAATGTTCTACACAGAAAAAGGATGGCGGCAGCAGAATCATAGCCTATTGGCTAAGCAGCTTACAGAAAAAATCATTGCGGATGGCAGCGTGCCATCCCCGAGTAGTGTGCTAATAAAAGTGAGTTTGCAAATGAACGATCAGCAGCTTCTAAAAAAAGCGCATCAAGCCATGCAGGCAGGCTTTGAAGAGATGGATCAGGATGTGTTTTCCTATGCAACCCAAATTGCTGCACTGAACACCAACTGACCCTGCTTATCTGTTAATCCTAGAAACCTTAGTTGGATGGGTTGTAGTGTGCTGTTTTTGGAGCGCAGGGCAAGGCGCAATGACGCAGAATGGTCATTCCATTTCAAGGCGTTGCAACGCCGCCCTGCGCTGCGAAAACTGTGCAATCCAACCCATAGCGGTCCCACCAAAGGGTGAAACAGGGAATCATTAAAAATTCTATTAGAATTGTTTAATTAAATGTTAAGGTTAGCGGTTAACTGAGGTTTCTAGGTTAATTGAGCTGGCCCTGATCTTCTGAAGGTTGCTGCAATTTGGGCCGTTTCCCGACAGATACATTTAACGTTAACTCTGCCTGATTGCGCATTACCTTGATTGACGCCTGGCTATTGGGCGTTAAAGAAGAAATTTTATTCAACATATCCGCTGAATCTTTGGCGGGCTTGCCATTGATCTCAAGCAGTATGTCACCTGGTTTGATGCCGCCCTTGTCTGCAGGTCCATTTCTAAGTATCCCTGCAATGAGTGCCCCTTTTGGAGCAGCTAATTTAAATGATTCTGCCAGTTCTGGTGTCAGGTCTTGCACTTCAACGCCAATCCAGCCACGAATAACACTGCCGTGCTCAATGATCTGTTCCATAATTTGTTTGGCAACGCTGGCAGGAATGGCAAAACCAATGCCGAGAGAACCGCCGCTACGGGAATAAATGGCACTATTGACGCCAATCAGATTGCCGTTGGTATCAACAAGCGCACCACCGGAATTGCCGGGGTTAATGGCCGCATCTGTCTGAATAAAGTTCTCGAAGGTGTTAATGCCCAGGTGGCTGCGGCCCAGCGCACTAATAATCCCCATAGTGACTGTTTGGCCGACGCCAAATGGATTGCCAATGGCTAATGTCACATCGCCAACTTGTGCGCTATCGGAATGCCCAAAAGTAACAGCAGGAAGGTTTTTAAGATCAACCTTCAACACCGCCAGATCTGTATCCGGATCGGTGCCTACAATACGGGCTGGTATGGATCTGCCATCCGCAAGAGCCACCTGAATTTCATCTGCGGACTCAACAACATGGTGATTAGTCAGAATGTAACCTTGAGCGCTGACAATGACACCGGAACCCAGGCTGGAAACCCGTTGTGGACTAGCCTCTAGCCGGTCACCAAAAAAATGACGAAAAATAGGGTCGTTCATCAAAGGGTTGCGCTGAGATTGAACTTCCTTGCTCGTGAAGACATTCACTACTGACGGCATAGCCTTCTTGGCCGCGTCGCTGTATGAGCTGACCACTTCCGTCTTGCTGACTGGTGCAACTTCCTTGATCGTAACCGAATTGCCGCGCCAGGATAATAATTCAGGTTTCAGTATGGAAATAACCATGAGAAAAGCAAGCGCAATAGTTGCGCTTTGAGCAAATATGAGCCAAAGTTTACGCATCTAAGGGGGTTCCATGACGAATTTGTTTGAACTTGTGCATTATACCGGACAATTGCTGAATGCAGAGGGTTTCCGGGATTATTGCCCGAATGGGCTGCAGGTGGAAGGGCGGCCGGAAGTAAATAAAATTGTCAGTGGTGTAACTGCGAGCCAAGAGTTGTTGCAGGCAGCAATAGAAGCGAATGCCGATGCGATATTGGTGCACCACGGTTATTTCTGGCGCAATGAATCCCAGCAAGTGACGGGAATCAAGCGCAAGCGATTGGGTTTGCTGATAAACAACGACATTAGTCTGATAGCTTATCATTTGCCATTAGATGCCCATCCTGAGTTAGGGAATAATGCACAGTTAGGAAAAAAGCTGGGATTTCAACTGGAAGGATGGTTCGGTGAGCAAAATATAGCGGCAGTCGGTAGTTTGAAGAAGCCGAGAAGTTTGGGCCATATATCCGAGGCTATTGCAGAAAAATTGGGAAGAAATCCATTATCGATTGGAGATGCGTCCAGGAAAATTCAGCGTGTGGCCTGGTGTAGTGGCGGTGCGCAGGACTATTTTGCAGAAGCCATATCGCAAGGTATTGATGCATTTATAACGGGTGAAATTTCAGAGCATACAGTCCACCTGGCGCGTGAAACCGGTGTGGCGTTCATATCAGCTGGACATCATGCCACTGAACGTTATGGAGTACAGGCGCTAGGGCAGCATCTGGCAAAGCAATTTGGCCTGGAACATCAATTTATAGATATAAATAATCCTGTATGACGTAATATCTTAAATACTGGTATTCCTGTAATAAGTGAAAATTGAAGCAAAAGTACAGCGATGTCACTGTAATAACAGTATTTTTTACTGGTAATCAGGGGAAAGACTGAGACAGAAGGAATATGTGTATGAAACTTCCTGCCTGAATAAACCAGGCAGGAATAAAAAGGTTACTTCAATTCTGAAGTGCAGTGACCGCAACGAGTGGCTTTAAGTGGAATGGTAGAAAGGCAGTACGGGCATTCTTTGGTGGTAGGGTCGGCAGGTAAAGGTTGTTTTTTTAATTTATCGATTTGGCTGATAACGATAAAAATAACCAAAGCAACAATAGTAAAGTCGACTACCGAGTTGATAAAAACGCCATACTTGATAAGCGGTACACCGGCTTTTTCAGCGGCTTCAAGCGTAGCGAAAGATTGGCTGCCAAGGTTAAAAAACAATTGATTGAAGTTTACACCGCCGAGTAATAACCCAATAGGTGGCATGATGACATCTTGCACTAAGGAACTGACAATCTTGCCGAATGCACCGCCGATAATGACACCGACAGCAAGGTCAATCATGTTTCCTTTAATGGCAAAAGCTTTGAAATCAGAAAAGAAACTCATGTGAATCTCCTTGTTGAAATATTAATCTTTGTTTCTGTGGGAAGGAGAATAAAATTGCCGAGTAGAATTGTCAAGTTTAAAGAAGGAATATTATAAATCATTGATATTCAAACAATTGAATGCAAAGTGGTGTCGATTTCTGAGATAAGGCTTTATATTTCAGGTGGAAATTGGTTAGAATACTCGTTTTTGTAGTTTTTCAGTTTCCATTACAGGGATCAGGATATGAGCAATAAAGAAGTGGATCGCAGTAAGCGGAGGTTTTTGATCGCTGCGACGGCTGCCGTTGGGGGTGTGGGTGCAGTGGCGGTTGCTGTGCCGTTCGTGAGGAGTATGCTGCCTAGTCAGCGTGCAAAAGCGGCAGGTGCGCCGGTTGAAGTGGATATCAGCAAAATTGAGCCAGGTATGTTGCTCGCGGTGGAATGGCGTGGTAAGCCGGTCTGGATTGTAAATCGGACAAAAGAAATGCTTGAAATGCTGCCTAAAAATGACAGCCGTCTCAAAGACCCTAAATCAGATGAAGCTCAGCAACCAGCATACTGCAAAAATGAAAACCGCTCGATTAAGCCTGAATACCTTGTAGCGGTTGGAATTTGCACGCACTTGGGTTGTTCTCCAACGTTCCGTAAGGAAATTGGCCCGGCAGATTTGGGAGCAGATTGGCCGGGTGGCTGGTTCTGCCCATGTCATGGTTCGCGTTTTGATTTGGCTGCGCGTGTCTTTAAAGATGTGCCTGCACCACTTAATCTGGTGATTCCTCCGTATAAATATCTAAGCGACGCCCGGATTTTGATCGGCGATGACAGTAAGGGAGCTTGATAAATGAATGCAATGCAACGTCTTTTAGGTTGGGTTGATGATCGCTTCCCGCTGACCGCAAATTGGAAAGCGCATCTATCCGAATACTACGCGCCAAAAAATTTCAATTTCTGGTATTTTTTTGGTTCTTTAGCTTTGCTGATTCTGGTTATCCAGATTGTAACCGGCATTTTCCTGACCATGAACTACAAGCCTGATACTACCCTGGCTTTTGCTTCTGTTGAATACATCATGCGTGATGTGGATTGGGGCTGGTTAATCCGTTACATGCACTCCACGGGCGCATCCATGTTTTTTGTGGTGGTCTATCTGCACATGTTTCGAGGGTTAATCTACGGCTCCTATCGCAAACCACGCGAATTGGTGTGGGTGTTCGGTATGCTTATATACTTGGCGCTGATGGCTGAAGCGTTCATGGGCTACTTGCTGCCATGGGGTCAAATGTCCTTCTGGGGTGCGCAGGTTATTATTTCCCTGTTCGGCGCAATTCCTGTGGTAGGTGAAGATTTATCTCTATGGATTCGCGGTGATTTCGTTGTGGGTGATGCAACTCTGAACCGTTTCTTTGCATTCCATGTAATTGCATTGCCACTGGTGCTATTAGGGCTGGTTGTTGCGCACATTATTGCGTTGCACGAAGTAGGGTCCAATAACCCGGATGGCGTTGAGATCAAGAAAAACAAAGATCCAGTAACGCATATCCCGCTTGATGGTATTCCTTTTCATCCTTATTACACTGTAAAAGATATCGTAGGTGTGATTGTTTTCTTGATGGTGTTCTCGGCAATTGTTTTCTTGTTGCCAGAATTCGGTGGGTGGTTTCTTGAGCCAGATAACTTTATCCCCGCAGATCCATTGAAAACACCGCAGCACATTGTACCTCTTTGGTACTTTACACCGTTCTATGCGATTTTGCGTGCGGTACCAGATAAGTTTCTGGGTGTGATGGGCATGGGGTTGGGTGTGGTCATCCTGTTCTTTATACCTTGGCTGGATCGGGCAAAAGTAAAATCGATCCGCTATCGTGGCGGTATCTATAAATTTGCTTTAGCATTGTTTGTGATTAGCTTTGTAGGTCTGGGCTATCTTGGTACGCAGCCAGCTACAGCGCTTTATACCAATATTGCGCGGGTTTTGAGTGTGATTTACTTCGGTTTCTTTATATTGATGCCGTGGTACACCAAGATCGATAAAACTAAACCGGAACCAGAAAGGGTAACAGGATAATGAAGAAAATTCTCTATTTGTTGCTGCTAGCGCCAGTGTTGGCGTTCGCATCTGAGGGTGGGGTGCATTTGGATAAGGCGCCGATAAACCTGTATGACAACGCATCTTTGCAGCGTGGCGCCAAGGTATTTACCAATTATTGCCTGACATGCCACAGTGCGGGTTACATGCGGTATAACCGCTTGCAGGATATTGGGCTGACAGAAGGGCAGATTAAAGATAACCTTTTGTTTGCAGCAGATAAAGTGGGTGAAACCATGACTATCGCTATGGGTAAGAAAGAGGCAAAGCAGTGGTTTGGTGCAACGCCTCCGGATTTAACTGTGGTAGCTCGCTCTCGCAGCCCTGATTGGTTGTATACCTATCTGAGAAGCTTTTATCGTGATGAGACCCGTCCTACTGGGTGGAACAATACGGTATTTGACAAAGTGGGTATGCCACACGTACTTTATGAGTTGCAGGGCGATCAGGTCGCGCATGTAGAAGAGCATACGGATGCACACGGTGAAAAGCAGGAAGTGCATAAGCTCGAGCTGGTTAAACCAGGCAAGTTAACCAAGCCCGAATACGATGCTTTGGTTGGAGATCTGGTTAACTACCTGACGTATATGGGTGAACCAGCAAAAACCACGCGTATGCAACTTGGTATCTATGTGTTGTTGTTCTTGAGTGTATTCTTTGTGGTAGCTTACTATCTGAAGAAAGAGTTCTGGAAAGACATACATTAATTTGTTGGCAGTAAAGATGTTGTTGGTATATGCAGGAGTGAATCACTCCTGCATTAAGAAAAGTTGTAACTTCCTGATGCTGTTTTGTATCTGAGACATCATCGCTTCTCATCCTGGCGCACGCATGGCTGTTCATTGCTGAATTCGCGAAGTCAGAATAGCCCGGTTCATAGATGAGAATTTTTGTATAAATGACCACTTCAAGCAGTAAAAAAACTATGATGACATTATATTCAGGCACTTCCTGCCCTTTCAGTCAACGATGCCGGATTGTGCTGTACGAAAAAGGCATGGATTTTCAGGTGATCGATGTGGACCTTCACGACAAGCCAGAAGATCTGGCGGTGATGAACCCCTATAATAAAGTACCTGTGTTGGTAGAGCGTGATCTCATCCTGCATGAAGCGAACATCATTAATGAGTATATTGATGAGCGATTTCCGCATCCGCAATTAATGCCTGCTGACCCAGTGATGCGAGCACGTGCACGCCTTTTCCTGTATCGTTTTGAGGAAGAGTTGTTTTCGCACGTCAGTGTAATAGAGCATGGCAGTCAAAAAGCGGCAGACAAATCCAGATCTGTAATTCGCGATAATCTGACACAGTTGGTGCCACTTTTTGTCAAGCAAAAATTCATGCTGGGCGAAGAGTACTCTATGCTGGATGTAGCAATAGCGCCATTGCTTTGGCGTCTGGAGCATTATGCAATCACGTTGCCAAAGCAGGCTGCGCCATTGTTGAAATATGCAGAACGCCTGTTTGTACGTCCCGCATTTATTGAAGCGCTGACACCGTCAGAAAAAGTGATGCGCAAGTAGGTTTGGGAGGGATTGTGGCTGAAATATCTACTAAGCCTTTTATCATTCGTGCAATATATGAATGGTGCTCGGATAGTGGTTTGACACCGTATTTAGCGGTTGCTGTAGACTCGCAGACGCGAGTGCCCATGGAATTTGTTAAAGACGGAGAGATAGTCCTTAATCTAAGTGTGAGCGCAACCAATAATCTGACAATTGGAAATGATGTAATACAGTTCTCTGCACGCTTCAGTGGTGCATCAAGAGAGTTGTATGTGCCAATAAAGGCGGTGATTGGCATATTTTCCAGAGAAAATGGTCAGGGTATGTTTTTTCCCAAGGAACCAGAAGGTGTCAAAGAAATAACTGAGGTTGTTGCTGATATAGATGTACAGCAAAAACCCGCAAGTAAATTAGAGGGTAATCTTCCGCAAAAACCCGCTGGAAAAAAATCACATTTGAAACTAATTAAGTAATAGTCAAAATTTTGTACATTTTCGTATTGAAGAATTGTACACAACCATCTATAATGCGCACTCCGCCGGCATAGCTCAGTTGGTAGAGCAGCTGATTTGTAATCAGAAGGTCGAGGGTTCAATTCCTTTT
>JAYVLG010000066.1:0-17111 GCA_043759595.1 Sulfurirhabdus sp.
GTTTTCCGGGTTAAGGAGTTTTTGGTATGGCAATTTCCGAACTACAAGTTCAAACAGCTTTGAAAGAGATCATTGATCCCAATACACACAAAGATTTTATCACCAGCAAGTCGGCACGTAATATCAAGGTCGATGGCAACAATGTTTCTTTGGACATTGTATTGTCTTACCCGGCGAAAAGCGTCATGGAAGACATCAAAAAACAGGTGTCTGACAAGCTGAAAGGTATTTCAGGAATTGGTAGCGTGGCTGTGGATATTTCATCCAAAATCGTTTCACATAGCGTGCAAAAGGGTGTGAAGCTGGTTCCTGGCGTGAAAAACGTGATTGCCGTTGCTTCCGGCAAGGGCGGCGTGGGTAAATCCACCACCGCAGTGAACCTGGCTTTGGCGCTGGCTGCTGAAGGTGCCAGCGTCGGAATTCTGGATGCAGACATTTATGGTCCTTCCCAGCCGACCATGCTGGGTATTGAAGGTCGTCCGGAGTCCAAAGACGGTAAGAGTCTTGAGCCAATGGAAGGCCATGGTATTCAATCCATGTCCATCGGTTATCTGATCGATGTTGAAACCCCGATGGTTTGGCGCGGTCCGATGGTTACCCAGGCGCTGGAACAGTTACTGAACGACACCAAGTGGCGTGATCTGGATTATTTGGTTGTAGATTTGCCACCCGGTACAGGCGATATTCAGTTGACACTGGCCCAGCGTGTACCTGTAACCGGTGCCGTGATTGTGACCACGCCACAGGATATTGCGTTGCTGGATGCCCGTAAGGGACTGAAAATGTTTGAGAAGGTCGGTATTCCTATCGTGGGTATCGTTGAAAACATGAGCATTCATATCTGTTCCAAGTGTGGCAATGAAGAGCATATTTTCGGTGAGGGTGGCGGTGCGAAGATGTGTAAGGATTATGACGTGGAGTTTCTGGGTGCGTTGCCGCTGGACATTCAAATCCGTGAGCAGACAGATTCAGGCAGGCCGACAGTTGTGGCTAACCCTGAAAGCCGCATCAGTGAAATTTATCGTGAAATCGCACGTCGTGTGGCAGTAAAAATTGGTGAGCAATCTGTAGATCACAGTAACAAGTTCCCGAATATTGTGATTCAGAACTCGTAATAATCTTTACGGGGGGTAGGTTATGGATAATGAGCAATCAAATCCGTAGCTTATCCCCCGTATTCTATTGAAGCAGGCGCTATGAGTATTAAATCGGATAAATGGATACGCCGCATGGCGGCAAGTGATGGCATGATTGATCCCTTTGAGCCTAATCAGGTCAAGGAAGTGGATGGTCGCCGAATTGTTTCTTATGGTACCTCCAGTTATGGTTATGATATTCGTTGTTCGAATGAATTCAAGCTTTTCACGAATATCAACAGTACAATTGTTGACCCAAAGAACTTTGACCCGAATTCGTTTGTCGAAGTAGTAGCAGATTATTGCATTATTCCCCCCAACTCTTTCGCGCTAGCGCGTACAGTGGAGTATTTTCGTATTCCACGTAACGTGCTGACGATATGCCTGGGTAAGTCTACTTACGCGCGTTGTGGCATTATCGTAAACGTGACGCCCTTTGAACCTGAGTGGGAAGGGTATGTGACATTGGAGTTTTCCAATACCACGCCGCTACCTGCAAAAATTTATGCAAATGAGGGTGTCGCTCAGGTGTTGTTCTTTGAATCGGATGAAGTATGCGAAACCTCCTATAAAGATAGGGGCGGTAAATATCAGGGGCAGCACGGCGTAACTTTGCCAAAGATGTAAAATGTAATTGATTGCGGGTATAAAGCGAGCAATGCGATAGTAAATAAACCCTTGTCGCGTTATTGCATGAAATTAACAATACAAAGTTTAATAGGAATAAGGCATGAAATTTCGTTTTCCCGTCGTGATTATCGATGAGGACTTCCGCTCTGAAAATGCGAGTGGAATTGGTATTCGTGTGCTGGCCAAAGCGCTCGAAGACGAAGGCATGGAAATATTGGGCGCCACCAGTTACGGCGACTTGACTTCGTTTGCGCAGCAGCAAAGTCGCGCTTCCACGTTTATATTATCGATAGACGATGAGGAATTTTCCACCCCTGAGCTCGCTGAGCAGGCGGTCGCGCAAATTCGTGCCTTCGTGGAAGAAATTCGATTTCGTAACGCTGAAATTCCTATCTTTTTGTATGGTGAGACGCGAACCTCACGCCATATTCCCAATGATGTATTGAAAGAGCTTCATGGCTTCATTCATATGTTTGAAGATACGCCTGAGTTCATTGCCCGTTACGTGGTTAGAGAAGCCAAGACGTATCTGGATTCTCTGGCACCCCCTTTCTTCAGGGCGCTGACGCATTATGCTGCTGATGGATCCTACTCCTGGCATTGCCCGGGTCATTCAGGCGGCGTAGCATTTTTGAAAAGCCCGGTTGGGCAAATGTTTCATCAGTTTTTTGGTGAAAACATGTTGCGTGCCGATGTATGCAATGCCGTAGATGAACTGGGGCAATTACTGGACCATACTGGCCCGGTTGCAGCCAGTGAGCGAAATGCTGCCCGTATTTTCAATGCAGACCATTTGTTTTTCGTTACCAATGGGACTTCCACTTCCAACAAAATTGTCTGGCATTCTACTGTGGCGCCCGGCGATATCGTTGTGGTAGACCGTAACTGCCATAAGTCTATTTTGCACGCGATCATTATGACAGGCGCAGTGCCTGTTTTCCTGACGCCTACAAGGAATCATTACGGCATTATCGGACCCATATCTCTGGATGAATTCAAGTGGGAAAACATTCAGAAGAAAATTGCAGCTAATCCATTTGCCCGTGATTGCACACGTCCGCCACGGGTATTGACCATTACCCAGAGCACATATGATGGTGTGTTGTATAACGTGGAAACCCTGAAGGAAATGCTGGATGGCAAGATAGACACGCTTCATTTTGATGAAGCCTGGTTACCCCATGCCACATTCCATGATTATTATAAAAATATGCACGCGATTGGAAAAGATCGTCCGCGTACAAAAGAATCCACTATTTTTGCGACACAGTCTACCCACAAGATGCTTGCAGGATTATCTCAAGCTTCTCAAATTCTGGTGCAAGACTCTGAAACCATGCAGTTTGACAGGGATGTTTTCAACGAAGCGTTTCTGATGCATACCTCTACCAGCCCTCAATACGCGATTATTGCGTCTTGCGATGTGGCTGCAGCTATGATGGAACCTCCGGGCGGTACCGCCTTGGTGGAAGAGTCCATTCTGGAAGCACTGAATTTCCGCCGTGCCATGCGCAAGGTAGAAGCGGAGTTTGATGGTTCCTGGTGGTTTAAAGTATGGGGTCCAGACCATCTTTCCGAAGAGGGTATTGGTGAACGGGATGACTGGATGTTGCACGAAGGTGACCGTTGGCATGGATTTGGTAAGCTTGCCCCCGGATTCAATATGCTGGACCCGATTAAATCTACTGTTATCACGCCAGGGCTGGATGTAGATGGTGATTTTGCTGATTCAGGAATTCCGGCCGCTATTGTTACCAAATATCTGGCTGAGCATGGTGTGATTGTAGAAAAAACCGGTCTGTATTCATTCTTTATCATGTTTACCATCGGTATTACCAAAGGCCGCTGGAATACGATGCTGACTGCATTGCAGCAGTTCAAGGATGATTACGATCGCAATCAGCCGCTATGGAGGGTGTTGCCTGCTTTTGTCGCTAAATATCCTCGCTATGAACGAGTAGGATTGAAAGAGTTAAGCGACAGTATTCACGATATTTACAAAGCGAACGATATTGCCCGATTAACCACCGAGATGTATTTGTCTGATATGGTACCTGCGATGAAGCCGACAGACGCGTTTTCGCGCATGGCCCACCGGGAAATTGATCGCGTTGAGATTGATGATTTGACCGGACGGGTGACCAGTGTATTGTTAACGCCCTATCCACCAGGCATTCCGCTGTTGATTCCTGGCGAACGTTTTAATGAGACAATCGTTCGTTATCTCAAATTTGCGCGTAATTTTAACGAACAATTCCCTGGTTTCGAGACGGATATTCATGGTCTTGTTCAGGAAGGCGCGAATGGAAAGAAGCGTTATTATGTGGATTGCGTCAGGCAGGATTAATCTGGAATAGTTGTTTGAATGTTATAAAAACGGTGGAGCATTCCACCGTTTTTTTTTGCTTGGCACTTAAGTGCCAGTTGAGTGCCTAATGGCTAGAACAAAACAAAATCAGGGTGAATTGAGTGGGGCTATGGCATTTCGTGAGCGTTTTTCTGAGGCGGTTTGTTGCACAGGATTACACCTTCATAAATGCGCTGATTAAGAAGCGAGGTTGAATTCAGAGATTCTGTATATGAAAGGGTAGTGTAGCTGCTACATTCGTGTTCGTAGATGATATCTTCAGCACGGCGTTTAAAAATGATTGCTGCCTCTCCTTCACCATTGTTATAGGGAAAGGTGTTTTTACGAACAGAAATACGAAACGTTTCTTTGTTTAGTTGCTCACTGTCTGTACGCCAGATAATGCCATCTTTTGCGTAAAATAATACACCCGCCCCTCCTGCAAGCAGGAGGGTGGTTGAACTGCATCCGGTCAGGGAAAGCAAGGCTGCAAGCGTTAGCTGCCGGAGTTTGTTCATTCTGCTTCCCTGATTCCTGCTACAGCTTGATCGTTTCACCGATGTTCATGGTCTGCAGTTTGCTTTTTACACCCCGTTTCTTAAGTGCGCTGGACAGTGCCTCTGGGGTACCTGTCAAAACAGGAAAAGTACCAAAATGCATAGGGATTATCTTGCCAGGTTTTACCAGTTTTGCGGCTTCTGCTGCACGATCCGGGCCCATTGTGAAATGGTCTCCAATACAAGCCAGCATGATGTCTACTTTATGAAACTGGGGAATCAAAGCCATATCGCTAAATACATCGGTATCGCCGGTATGGTAAATACTTGGGCCACCTTTGATCGTAACCAGGAATCCGCCAGGATTGCCGCCATCATGCAGATCCTTATCGGTACTGCCTTCTGGAGCAACGACGCTGGAGCTGTGCACGGCCGGGATAAAGGCAATCTTCACTTCACCATCGAGTAGTGTGAGTTCGCCGCCAAAGTTGCCTTGAGTATCAAATCCCATTTGTTCTTTCGGGTATCCGCCGTATTGGGTTAAGGCTTTGCCCAGGTCAAATGTGGTCACCAGTTTTGCGCCGGTCTTTTTAACGATTTCCGCACTGTTGCCCACATGGTCAGAATGGCCGTGGGTAATAAGGATCAGATCAGCTTTGTCAATTTTCGCAAGATCGTCCTTGCCATTTTTGTTTGCGGGGTTGGTAATCCAAGGGTCAATCAAAATTGTTTTGCCAGACGGTGTCTTGATTTTGAAAGCGGCGTGGCCATACCATGTCAGTTCGGTATTGCTTGCGACAGCAAAAGTGGATATGGTTAAGGTTATTAGCGCAAACAGGCACTGTTGCAATCGGTTACTTTTCATCATGTTTCCTTTGGTTGCAAATCGGGTTTAAGGTTTGTTTCGCTCATAAATAACAAAATGATACTCAAGTCCATCGGGTTCGGGGGGTAATTGTTTTTCGCGTTTGATTTCATGCCACTGGCTAATGTCAAATGCGGGGAAATGGGCATCCCCTTCAAATTCTTTCTGGATTTCGGTGAGGTATAAGCGATCAGCCAGCGGGAGTGCTTGAGCATATAATTCTGCACCGCCGACAAAGAAAATTTCTTCGTCACTCGCACCTGCCGCAATGGCAGCTTCAATGGAGTTTGACACAATGCAATCTGGAACACTGTAAGCCGTGTTGCGCGTGATGATAACGGTAGCGCGGCCAGGTAACGGTTTCCCGATGGATTCGTAGGTTTTACGCCCCATGAGAATGTGGTGGCCCATGGTAATTGTTTTAAAGTATTTCAGTTCACCGGGAATCCGCCACGGCAGTGTGTTGTTAATGCCAATGGTGCGATTTTGCGCCATGGCAGCAATAATGGATACGCGTGGTTTCCTCATACGGCTACGGGGGCTTTAATAGCTGGGTGAGGGTCATAGCCTTCCAGCGTGAAGTCTTCAAATTTAAACTCAAAAATGTTTTTAACTTCGGGGTTAAGCTTCATTGAAGGCAGAGGCCGCAGCTCCCGGGAGAGTTGCTCGCGGGTCTGATTCATATGGTTCATATATAAATGCGCATCTCCCAGTGTATGTACAAAATCCCCCAGTTTGAGTTTACATACCTGCGCGACCATCATCGTCAATAATGCGTAAGAAGCAATATTAAATGGCACGCCAAGAAAAATATCGGCGCTGCGTTGATACAGCTGACAAGAAAGCTTGCCGTCAGCCACATAGAACTGGAAAAAAGCGTGGCATGGCGGTAATTTCATTTTCTCGATTTCTCCGACATTCCAGGCGGAAACAATCAGACGGCGAGAATCCGGTGTGCTTTTTATTTGTTCAATTACTTGCGAGATCTGATCGATGTGGTGGCCATCCGGCGTAGGCCAGGAACGCCATTGATATCCGTAAACCGGCCCCAAGTCACCCTTATCGTCGGCCCACTCATCCCAAATGGTGACTTTGTTGTCTTTCAGGTACTGGATATTGGTATCACCCTTCAAAAACCATAACAGTTCATGAATGATAGAACGTAAGTGGCATTTTTTAGTGGTGACCAGGGGAAACCCTTGAGCCAGGTCATAGCGCATCTGGTAACCAAAAACGCTGACTGTTCCTGTGCCGGTCCGGTCGCTTTTTATGTGACCGTTTGACAGAACATGTTGCATTAAATCGAGATATTGTCGCATTTGCTTTAATTTTTTCTGGAATTGAACGTTTTGAATATCCGGCGTGGCAACTGGTGGGGTAAAACACTTTTAAATGATGTGATACCCATGCAAGTTCCGGCTGCTACCATGTAGCATATTGTAAGCGCAGACGAATGTGAGATCAAAAATCTTTGATATTTAATCAGCTAAATCGGTGTTTGCAAGATTAAGGTCTAGTGAATATGGTCTTGTATTTGCAGGAGGCCTTCAGTCAGTAAACGTGAAAATTGCTCAGCAGGTACTGGTTTGCTGAAATAGTAACCTTGCATTGTTTTGCATTGGTGTCTGGCTAAAAATTCAATTTGCTCAATTGTTTCAACGCCTTCTGCAATAACATTAATATTCAAGCTGTGTGCCATTGCAATGATTGCACCTGTGAGAGCGGCATCG
Source organism: Sulfurirhabdus sp. (assembly GCA_043759595.1). Classification (GTDB taxonomy): domain Bacteria; phylum Pseudomonadota; class Gammaproteobacteria; order Burkholderiales; family SMCO01; genus Sulfurirhabdus. The sequence continues at coordinate 7,206 of JAYVLG010000066.1, forward strand.
CTAGGATCTGTAGTTACATCACGTACAAATGATTGATCGATTTTCAGTGTGCTGATAGGGAAACGCTTGAGGTAGCTCAAGCTTGAATATCCTGTACCAAAGTCGTCAATTGCAAAGTTCAATCCTGCGTCATTTAACAGTTTGATCGTTGTCAGCGTAGCTTCCGTATTCTGCATCAAGGTGCTTTCAGTGATTTCCAGCTCAAGATAGCGAGGGTCGAGACGAGATTCCTTCAGAATTGCCAAAATGCTGGGTGCCAGACTTGGTGTGAACTGAAAGCCGGAAAGATTGACGGATACCCGCACATGGGGTAACCCCAAGTCTTGCCAGGCTTTGTTTTGCAGGCAGGCAGTGCGCAATACCCATTCGCCAATTTCAATAATCAATCCGGTCTCTTCAGCAAGGGGGATAAAGTTGAGAGGAGAAATCAAGCCTAGCGCCGGGTGTTGCCATCGGATGAGTGCTTCCATGCCGATGATGGTTCCATTGCTGATATCTACTTGAGGCTGATAAAAAAGCAGTAATTCTTTTCTTTCCAGGGCATGGTGCAGTGCATTGTCCAGTGATAATCGCTGCATGGCGGATGCATTCATTTCTGGAGAAAAGAATTGGTAAGAATTTTTTATACCCAGCTCTTTTGCCCGGCCCATTGCAATTGCAGCTTGTTGTATCAAGTCCTCTGCTTTGTCGGCATCGTTTGGATACAAAGCAATACCAATATTTACATTCAGATAAAGTTCGTGCTCATCAATGACAAAAGCATGGTCAAACAGATGCAGAAACTTTTCTGCAATAGCGGGTATTTCAGAGGAGCGATCAATAAATGGTAATACCAAGGCAAATTCATCACCGCCGATGCGGCCAATACTGTCAACATGACGCAAATTCATGTTTAGTCGCTCTGCTACAACTTGCAGTAACCGGTCCCCAATGTTATGCCCAAGCGCATCGTTTATGGCTTTGAAACGTCCAAGATTAATGAATACAATCGCTATCAGTTTGTTGCTGTTTGCAGTGTCAATGAGTTTCTGTTTAACCTGTTCTACAAAAAGTGCGCGGTTAGGCAGGCCGGTCAGTGTGTCATGGTTTGCCAGATAATCCAGCATGGCTTTGTGTTGAGTACGTTCGCTGATGTCACGCATGATCGCCGAAAAATAATCAATGGTGCCATCAGTTTTTTTGTGCCCGATGATCACGGACGAGACAGGTATCTCTGTGCCCATTTTATCAAACAAGGCATATTCTCCGCTCCAGACCCCTTCTGTTGAAGCGGTTGGGATGCCGGTCTTGAGCACTATATCTGCAGCCCATGGGGGGAGTATATCTGTCATGCTGGTTTGAGAGATATCTTGATCAGCGCTGATGCCCAAAACATCCCGTCCAGCCTGATTCCAATAAAGCATATGCCCTGATTGATCAGCAAGACCGATAAAATCTGTCGTACTATCAATGATGGAACTCAGCCTTTCTTGCGAGCTTTTTGCCAGCTTTTGTTCAGTAATATCACGCGTGATGGCCAGTAGTGATGTGGTACCTGTTGTTGGACTGACGAGGGGGGCAGCATGGGTTTCCAGCCATCGATGACTTCCCTTCAATCCTGTTATTTCAAATTCAAGCAGTCCTTTATGGCCCTCAAGCACGTGTTTGGTTAAATCGTTAAATTGCTTCCGGTATTTAGGCAGGATCAAGGAATCCATACGTTGACCGACAACTTGCTCCAGAGAGTCGGCATCGATCATGGCTAAGCCGGAGGCATTCATGAATTTAAGACGGCCATTTGGCCCTATGATTTTGACACACTCCGGTTCGGATTCAATAATTGTTCGGAGTTGAGTTTCACTTTCCATTAACTCGTTTTTAGCAATTTTCAACAAGTTTTTTTGTTTGCGATTTTCCAATATGGCCCGCGCTCTGGAGGAGAGCAAGGCATAATGCCTGGGAGATTTGAGCACATAATCGTCAAGCCCGATTTTCATTGCTTCAACAGCAATTTCTTCGCTGCCGGTACCTGTAAACATGATGACAGGGCAATTAGGCCGTTTTTCTTTGACCATGCGCAGAATGGTCAAGCCGTCACTCCATTGGAGGTGGTAGTCGGTAATAATAAGGTCGAGATCACTTAATAAAAGCAGTTGTTGAAAGCTTTGCATGTCTGTAGCAGACTCAGTCTGTAAATTTGCAAATTCACGTTGCAATTCACGAATGGCGAGTGCTCGATCATCAGGATTGTCGTCGATCAGCAGGCATTTTAAAGTGGGATTTGAATTTTCCAAGATACTATTCCATTGTTTGCAATGAGATATCTGGTTTTTCGTTCAGTATAAACCAATACAGTCCGAGCACTTTAACCATTTCCAGCAAGTTGTCGAATGAAACGGGTTTGACCAGGTAAGAATTGGCCCCCAGATCATAAGCGCGACTAACGTCAGCACTCTCTTTGGAAGAGGTCATGACAACTACCGGCAAGCGATTAATGCCGGGTTGTTCACGCAACCACTCAAGTACTTCCAGACCGGATTTTCGGGGTAATTTCAGGTCCAGCAACATGATTGCCGGTAAAGGATATAAATTCCGGTCAGCGTAAATACCTTCACCGGAAAGATAGGCGATAGCCACTTCACCATCCTTTGCTATCTGGAGTGGATTGGCCATTTTAGATTTCTCCATGGCGCGACGGAAAAGCATTACATCGTTAGGGTCATCTTCTGCGAGCAGCAAGGTTGGCAGGGCTACATTCATTGTGCTTCCTCCTTTATGGGTAACTCGAGCCAAAAACGACTTCCCTTTCCGACTTCAGATTCTACACCAGATGTCCCTCCCATACGTTCCATGCCTTTTTTTACAATGGCAAGCCCGATGCCAGTACCTGGGTAGGTTTCTATGCCATGAAGCCGCTCAAAAACCTGGAAAATACGTTCCATGTGTTCTGGCGGCAGGCCAATGCCGTTGTCTTCTATCCATAATCGAATGTTCGGTGCTCGGGTTTCTGTCCATATTCGAATCTGCGGGAAAGTGCCGGGAGAAACAAATTTGATCGCATTAGACAGAAGATTTACGATAACTTGCACTAAAGTTTGCCGGTTTCCAAATGCGGCAGCCATAGGTTTAATCACTGAAATCTGCGCATGGCTTTCATTTATTTGAGTCTGAATCTGAGAGATTGCTTCAGAGACAATTCTTTCAAGGTCGATGGATTTTGCAACAAGCTCACTGCGGCTCAGGCGACTATATGCTAACAGGTCCTGGATCAATAAATCCATGCGGCTTGCTGCGTCAATAATCCGTTGAGCAAAATCTTGTCCTGCGGCATCAAGTTTTGTGCCGTAATCTTCCAGTAACGCTTGAGCAAAACCTTGTACAGCGCGCAGAGGTGCGCGCAGGTCGTGGGAAACAGAATAACTGAAAGCTTCCATTTCCAGATTGGAAGCTTCCAGATCTTCAGCTCGTTCTGTCAGTTCGATATTTAACTTGCGAATACTTTCCTTTGAAAACAGGAGCAAAGCATTGGTCGTTTCCAGTTCGGTAGTGCGTTCAGCAACGCGTTGTTCCAGCTCAACATTCAGTTTATAAAGGGCGTTTTCAGCCTGCTTGCGCTTGTTAATGTTTTCTACACTGTACCAGATGTAGCGCTCGCCACCTTTTTCAACATATAACCCAGATAGTAAAACGGGCACCAGATGGCCATCCTGATGAATGTATTCTTTTTCATAAGGACCATATTTGCCTGTTGCATTCAGTACTGCCAGTTGCGCTTGTTCCTGATCTGCATATTTTTCTGGCGTGATTGCCCAATAGGGTAATTGCAAAGTATCTTCAATGCTGCGCCCCAGAATGTCTGCAAAAGCCTGATTGATATCAACCAAAGTGCCATCCATTTTGCATAATGCTAAACCGATGGGTGAACTCTCGAACAGCATCCTGTTGTATCGCTCATTTTCCTGTAATGCTTGTTCTGCCTGCTTTTGCTCGGTAATATCATAAGCAGTTCCAAGACCAGCCATTTCACCTTCATATTCGATGGTAGCAGTGGTGATGTATAGCCATTTTGAACTACCATCCTTGATAATGATTTTTGTTTCATAACCTGCCGTGCTGGTATCTAAACCTTGCATACGCCTGATCATGCGCATTTTTATTTCTTGCTGGAAGTCCGGGTGAATAATATCCAGAAAACCCATGCTTAATAATTCATTGTGGGTGTAGCCGCTAAGGGTTTCCGCCCGCGGGTTCACATACCTGAATTGATTGTTTTGGTAAATGAAAATACCCACAGCAACGCTTTCAGTAAGCGTTCGAAATTTGTGCTCACTATCCAGCAGTTTTTGTTCTGTTTGTTTTCGCTTGGTGATGTCTTGAAAAAAAATAGATAAACCCTCTGGTGAAGGGTAGATACGATTTTCATACCAGCGCCCCCAAGGGGCGTAGTATTCCTCCAGCTGGATTGGATTCTGTGTCTTAACTGCTTCGTGATATGCGTGGTAAAAAGGTTGGTCAATGCCATCCGGAAATTCCGTCCAGATATGTTTCCCGATCATCTCGTTCTGCTGCTTTCCGAACATCTGGGCTGCTTTTTTATTAACGTAGGTATAGTACCAATTGCTATCCAGCGAAACAAACGCATCGGTAATTCTTTCAAGGAGATTGATCGTCTGTTGACTTGCTTTTCTGCGTTCTATTTTATGAGTGACTTTGACTTCATCAAAGGCCGCTTTAGCTGCCTGTTCTTCCTGATGACGTTCCAATGCGATTTCGATGGTAAGTTCTATTTCTCTTGAAGTGCTGGGCTTCAACAGGTATGCATAGGGTTTTGTAACTTTGGCCCGTTGAAAAAATGCTTCGTCAGCGTAAGCCGTAAGGTAAATCACAGGGACATCCAGCTGCTCTTGAATCGCAAGGGCTGTTTCAATACCATCCATATGTCCTGGCAATACTATGTCCATCAGCACCAAATCAGGCGGGTGTTTAAGCGCCAATTCAACTGCCTGTTCTCCTGAATAGGCGGTCGCCTCAACATGATAGCCACAATCGATGAGCTGAAGTTTGAGGTGTTCAGCCATATGTGGTTCATCTTCAACAATCAGGATTGAAGCTTTGGGCATGTGGTTTTACCAGTTTAATTGTTACATTTTAGTAATAAAGGTGAAATTAAGGGGTTAAGTAAGCTGGTTTGTTTGTAGTGCTAATTGGAATTATTATCAAGATACATTGGCATAAAATAAAATGGAAGTAAAGGAAAGAAAATTATTGAATTAAATCAGCTGTGTTGGCTAATATTGTGGTAGAGGTTTTCCCCAATTTCCTTTGCAATTAGAAACCATTGTTCAGCTAGTTCCCGGGGTAAGTGTTGTAGTAACGTTTTGTAAAAGCATGACCGATTTTCTCGCACAAAGACTCAAGTTTGCGAGGGGAGGGGATGCCAGTCGCCATTTCTGTAACCTTCCAGTGGCTGAAAATGAATCTTGTAGGACATTTTTCGGCTTTCAGCAATCCAGTACCCCAGATAAAGATAGGGTAAGCCGAGTTTTTGGCACAGTTCAGCCTGCCAAAGGATATTGTAAGTACCAAAACTGGCTTGAGTCAGATCGGGGTCAAAGAATGTGTAAACGGAGGACAATCCATCAGCCAATCGGTCAATCAGGCTAACCATGCGGAGCTCCGCGCCATCGCGGAACGCAACCAGCATAGTGTCTATATTGCTTTGCAGCAAAAAATTAGTGAATTGTTCACGATTATCCTGATCCATCCCCCCGCCTGCGTGTCGGCTTGCTTGATATTTGCGATATAACTGGTAGTGATCAGCATTGAACTCAAGTTTGCAAAACTCTGCCGTAAGGTGTTTTAAACGTTTTGCCGTGCGTCGTTGAGTACGATTAGGCACAAACTCATCAGCAATGAGCCGGACTGGCACGCAAGCCCTGCATTTATCGCAATGAGGGCGGTATGTGTATAAACCGCTACGCCGAAATCCCAGCTTGATCAGCTCGCTGTAAACCGGTGTGTCAATCAGATGATTGGGGACTGCCACTTGCGAGCGAGCTTGCTTACCCTCAAGATAGCTGCACGAATGAGGCGATGTAATATAGAACTGCAGATTACGCAGTGAAAAGTCATTCAAATAAGTCATGATCAAACTGCCAGCTGCCGATAATTTCAGGTTGAGTAATCAAGTTGGAAAGCTTATGGCTAAATTCGTTACGCGGGATTTCGCGTGCACCCAGAGAAGCAAGGTGTGGAGTATTCATTTGGCAGTCAATCATGCCGAACCCCCACCGCTTCAATTGACTTACCAGGTGTGCAAATGGAACCTTGGAAGCATCGGTAAGCCGGGAAAACATGGATTCACCATAAAACATTTTGCCTATTGCCATGCCGTATAGCCCCCCGACTAATTGATCATCACTCCAGGCTTCGACAGAATGCGCAATGCCAAGTTCATGAAGGCGAGTATAAGCCGAAATCATGCGCGGACTTATCCATGTGCCTGCCTGAGCGTTTCGTGGTGCTGCACAGCCTTGCATGACTTCCTGGAAAGCTGAGTCGACACGTATTACGTAGGGGTGTTTCTTCAGGGTTTTACGTAGTGATCGGGAAATTTTCAGTTCGTCCGGGAACAACACCATACGTGGGTCGGGACTCCACCACAGAATGGGGTCGCCTTCGTTGAACCAGGGGAAAATGCCCTGCTTGTATGCTTCAATCAGTCGTTCTGGCGACAAATCCGCGCCCGCAGCGAGAAGACCATTAGGATCGCTTAGTGCAAGCGCAACAGAGGGGAATGGAGTTTGTGTGTCAAGCCACGGAATCATAACGCCATTGTAACGTGAATGAGGAAACACGTAACCAGCGCGTAATGTATTTTTGCAAGAAACTGTGCAATGCGATCATTGAATCGCGGCTATGCAAAGTGATCAGAAATACAGTGTTAGTTCGGCATTGCACAATTTTACTGCTGGCCGTTATCTATCTTTTTCGGCCCAAACCTTAAGCGTTGTCAGGTTCAGGGCATTTTGAGATCGTTTCGTTTTTGCAGGTATTCCTCACGAGTGAGTTCTCCCCGGGCATACTTTTCGTCGAGTATGTTCAGAGCAGTCCGGTCTAAAGTCTGATTGTCGTTGCCAGACTTGAAGCTAAACAGATATTTGACAAGTGCAAAGAGAAGCAGGACAGGGATCAGCCAGACAAGTGCCATCGACAGCCAGCCGAATATCATCCAGCCGCTGCTGCCACCCGACATCCAGCCTCCATGATCCCAACCATACATCTCTATGTACCCCTTTAAAGCGGATTAAGCGCTGATGCTGTCCTTGACACGCATTAGTCTAGCCTTTGCATCTTTTGCAACTTCCAGAATCTCAGGATTGTCGATAAGCTGCACCATTACATCCGGGTCCAGGAAAGAAACTATGATTTTGCCATCTGCTTCTTCACGTATTACTACGTTACAAGGCAACAGAAGACCAATGTCTGCTTCAGCATCAATTGCACGATTGGCTAAAGGCGGATTGCAGGCACCAAGAATGCGGTAGGGGCGTTTGTCAATGTTAAGCTTTGTTTTTAAAGTGGCTTTTACATCAATGTCAGTCAGTACTCCAAAACCTTCCGTCTTCAAAGCTTCGATGGTTTTTTCTACTGCTGCGTCAAATGGGATGTTGAGTTGAGTGCTAAAACCGTACATAAATTAAATCTCCAAAATAAACAAAAAGGCAGTCAATATTAGCGCTATTGAATGGATAAGCTGAGAAGATAGCCATATAATCGTTATCTAATCATAGATTATATCCCTTCAGGAGCAAGCTTGTTTAATGTTTCTGATCCAAAATTTGAATTTATGGGTTCGCATAATCTCCGGGATAGGTAAATGTTTTCAAAATTGATGAATTTCCGCAAAGGAAAGAAATCAGCATCTGTTGAACAGTCGATTGACTCAGAGGAAGAAGTAAGCCACCTCGAAAAGTTACCAATCGATGCACCTGCCATGGAGAAACCGGACGCGCACCAAGTTGCCATGCAAGCTGACAAATTTGTCGATACCCATAAAAATACAGCCAATACGATTGTAACCAGTGTGCTGGAAATAGATACCCACGGAAGTCCTTCTGGAGGTCAGCAATTACGCCAGCGCATTTTAGGCAGGCAACCGGTTTTGGATAAATACCAGCATGTCGTTGGTTATGAACTGATTTTGCGCAACAAAGATGTAAATCAGGCGTTTCAGCAAAATACGGCTATTTCACGTCTGTATGACGAAATGTTGCTGCGAGGGTTGGCCAGTATGGATTTGGCGCATTCAATCGGTCAAAAAAACGTTTTTGCCGGGCTGTCATTTGCCTGTATACCCGATGCACTGCTGGAAGAAGTGCCGAGCAGAAGTGTGGTGCTGGCACTGAAAATTGCTCCAGAGCATATTGAAGATCAGCTGGTGTGTATGAAAGCGTTAATTACTGCCGGCTTTCAGGTTGCGGTGGACGATTTTATTTATTCGCCCGTATTCGCACCTTTTTATCGGCTTGCCAAGTATGTACGAATTGACGTGTCCGGGATGGATGCGATTTCGTTACGCGAACAGATGAAAAGCCTGCGAGAAAAGGTTTCTCCGCTGTTAATTGCAAAAAATGTTGAAACAGATGATGTATTTGACGCTTGTCGCAGCTTGTCTTTTGATTTTTTTCAGGGTTATTACTTCACCAAACTTCAGCCTAATAAGCCGCCACGTCTGAATAATGATCGTTTGCGCGTGATTGAGTTGCTTAACATGGTGACCAAACATGCTGAAATTCATGAATTGGAAAAAGTGTTTAAGCTGGATGTTTCGCTATCCTATAAATTGCTCAGGTACATTAATTCACCAGGGTGCGGCATGGTACAGAAGGTGAGCTCAATTGCGCATGCATTGGCAGTACTCGGTTATGATCAGTTGTATCGCTGGCTGACCCTGCTGCTGTTTACAAGCGGAAAAATTGAGGCGCGCAGCCATCCGCTGTTGAAAAACGCAATGGTGCGGGCACGGTTAATAGAATCTTTAGGGGAAATGAAGCTTGCGCCTTCAGAAGTAGAAGGACTATTTATTGTGGGCATCTTTTCGATGCTTGATGCCTTGTTAAATGTCCCTATGGAACAAGCGATTAGTCATTTGAACCTGCCAGATAAAGTGGTGGATGCGCTGGTCAGGCGGAAAGGTGGCTATGCGCCGTTTTTAGAACTGGCTACCGCATGCGAAGAAGGGAATGATCAGTTAATAGAACATTATGCAGCCGTGTGCCATTTTGATGCTGACACAGTTAATTATGCTCATGTGCAGGCTATCATCTGGGCTGAAGAGCTGGATAAGTAGGGATTGGCTGACTATGTTTTCAGAATCCGTTTAATTGGGATTTTCTGATACTGGCGCCAAGTTCTATTGACAGAAAGTGGTTGAGGATCATGTGTAAAATGTATAGCCAGTTATAAACCAGGCGGCTGTGGCTATACAGATTCAGTTTCAGGCCGTTGTATTGATCGTTTGACCAAGATGCGGGGGCAAATTGGCAGCTGTACTTTTCTCTGTTTGGGAGAGTGAATTGATCAATGTAGCGGCATTTTGAGCTTGCATATCTAATGCTTTTTTCAAGACGGCCGTACCTGCATCTGTAGCGGTTGCTTGATCAAATAGCAAACTTGAAGCGGTTGAAATAGTTGAGTTGTCCATGAAAACTACCTCCTGCAAAATACTTAGTGACAATATAACATAACTTTACAATAAATAACCTGATTATCAATCATCCTCAGCCAATTAACCGGGATGCATGTTTGCAATATATCATTAACAAAACGTTGGCGTGTTTACCAAATGGTTTAAGCAAATTTGTACATTAACCGCAGAGGCGCGGAGGCGCAGAGTTGATGCTCCACATAATAAATTTGTGATGT
>JAYVLG010000067.1:0-40726 GCA_043759595.1 Sulfurirhabdus sp.
GCACGGCGCTGATACTGGTCCTTGATCTGTGCCACCTCGGCCTTGATGTCATCCATGCCCACCAGGTCGTCGATGGAACCGCGCACCTGCTCCGGCTCGATGAACTTGAGTGACTTGAGCTGGCCCTTGATCTGGACGTACAGGAAGGCCAGCACGCCGAGGGTCAGCACGACCGACAGCACGCCACTGACGCCGGCCTTCCAGCCGTCTTTCTCGAACTGCGGGCGGGCGTCGGCAAAACGCTGGTCCAGGCGCTCGAATAATTCAAGGCTGCTGGCGCCGAGCTCGCTGCGCGGAATGAAGGACAGTTTGCCACCCCACGGCGCGGTGACCGCTCTGTCAGTGAAGATTTTGGTCTCCATGTCACTGGGGTAATATGCGTGCTGCTTGCCCTGCGATTCGATCAGGATGATGCGCTCCGATACGTTCCACAGCAGCGGCTCGTAGACCACCGTGATGCGCTCCACTGGGTTCGCTTCCAGGAAGCTCAGCAGCGAGCCGGTGCCGAATACGACGGGTAGCGTATCGTTGAACGTCCACATGCCCTCGCCCGCCTTCCCGGTCACGGCCATGCTCTTGACTTGTTCAGCCACAGCGGCCCGCTTCTGGATGAGCGTGTACGAATAAATGCCGGTAGCCGGGATCAGGATGGCCACGACCAGCACCGTCAATTTGACGGCCATCGTTTGAATCACGAACCAATCCTGCAGCCGACTGGCGGCCTTCTTGATGGCGAGCCACAGACCCGGAGAGTCCGGTGCCTCGTCGCTGTGTTTTGACAAATCCGACATAAAAACCCCTCGTGATGGGCGCTACGCCATGCTCCGTAGTCGGAACACATGACGCACAAACGCCGGGCTGAAGCCTCTTTTGTTTAACAAACTGGGGAAGAGCCTTGAAAACCTCCCGACCAAAGTTGGAGTCTGATTCAGGTCAAGAGGTTCCGGCTGCCCTTCTGCGCAAAGCACTATTCGGTCTTTATGTACGCTGGAGCACAGAGAATCCGAGCCAGGAAGGATATGAGAAGAATCCGTGTGCAGTGAATTGCTCCAACTTTGGAGGCATAATTCCCGATGTAACCTGAGCTGTTAAACCGCAAGTCCCTGGTTAGAATCCAGATCAGAGCCAATCAGAACTCGATACTGAGCTTCCGCTTGTATGGCGTACAGTCGCACGTCGCGCCGATACCTTTGTTTAAAATTGTACAGCTGCTTTATGTCTGACACCAGCCATTTGCTAGTTTCAGAACAAACACGCTGGCTGGAATTGTGAAATATCCAATTCTTGGTGCGACATACGCCAGTTTGGAGAGCGACGACAGAAGGTGAAAATTGACGCCGACTCTCGACCAGGATGGGGTTGCCCCATGGATGCCGCAGTCAAACGTGCCGTACCAAGTCCCCGGTGCTACCAGCGTCGCCGCCCCGAACGGACGCTGTGGTATCGCACCGTCCAGACACACTTCGAGACATGGCTGGCGCTATCTGCCGGGCAAGGCGATGCGTCACCACCTGCGCACGTCGAGCAGGCGCTGGCTATTGACAATTGCGGCTCTCTATCTGACATATGTTTGGGGGCTACGCCACAGCTTGACCAAACCTCACTCACCAACGGCAGTTTTCATACTGATACCAGTCGTTCAATTTCCTATATGCGAATGACGGCTTATGGCACGAAGCCGCAATATCATCTTGCTAAAAGCCTGCCGCAAAGCGGTCGTTCGTAGTCAATTGAATTCGGACGGGAGCAACTGACTGCTTTGGCCGATCAACTGTCAGAGAGCCCGCCGATCTGAAGGTCTCCTTTGGTAGGAGTTATCTGCCATTCAAACAGGAGCATTTTTTGCGCTTGCTATGACCGCAGATGGCACGGGGCTGCCCGTGTCGGCAGGCTTCGCAAAACAGCCAATCGCAGACCCTTCAATTTTTCCACCGGCTGTTTTCGGCAAATTTTGTGAACTACAGTTCCGTGCCAAAAGCGGAAGTTCACCTTTCGCCAGGTAATGACGGAAAACTGTCAAACAAGAGACAGTCAAATGTTTCCCTAAATACGACCATCAACTCTGATTGACAATTGCATATGCATTCTGTGCAAGACCGCAGTTCTTCTACTTGGAAAACAATATCCTGTGGCCTAAAGTGCAGGAAGCAACAGATCGGAGGTGCCTATACAAACCCAACGTGGATACTCACGTGACGTATCGATACAGCCACCGTTGCCATACATACCTTTAGGTTCTCGCAAACGCAACATTTCTTGCAAAATTCGTTCGACCTCAACTGGGTCTTTCAGTGAATCACGAACGCGTTCTTCTACCATAGCTTCATCGATTTGCAGTTCACCTGCATGATCGCGGTAGGTCGCGTTGCGCCAGTGGTATATCTCCAGACACTTTGTCGTCAGCGTGTAAGGTTGGTCCCGCTTCCAGAAATTCGTGAATAATCCACCACCTAGGTAAAATACCCACGAACCTTCATACCCAGTCACATCAGAGGAGTGATCATCGGGGTTGCGAAACCATAGACGATCACCGGGAACGTAATATTTCTGTGGTAATGGTTCACTCATGGAACCGTATTCGCGAAGAAAAATATTATGGAATTCTCCCGACTTAATTGCTCGGATTTCCCACTGATGTTGTAACCGCTCATGTAATTTTGGGTTACTGATTTCCAATTCCTGGGCGATTCCAAGCAAAATGACATATTCAGTCGCACGGTAACAAGAAAATGAGTAAAGCTTGCCGGAGACTTCCGGTTGTGTTGCTTTTTGCAAAGCTGAAATTAAAGACTTGCCGGGCAGGATCGTGAATCCGCGGTTCTCGTCATAAATCCAGTAATCATCTGGGCGTTCGGCTTCAGTGGTATGAAAGGCCAAAGCTGTCTTGCGCGCAGCTTCGACGATGTTTTTTCTGACGCGAATGGCGGCTTCAAGTTCGTCATAGCTCGGGAATTCGAACTCGATAGGTCCCAACAACATAGCCAAAAGGATTTCTCTTTCCAAATCATCGGTGCGATTTTTGAATTCGAGAGTGAGTTTGTCGTACAACTGGGTTGTGTCGTAGTTCTGAGTCCAGTTTTCAGATTGATCAGGAGGAATATGGTATCTGACGGAGTGGCGACTGGCATCATTCCCGTGAATAATTTTTACATATTGAGATAGTCCGAGTGCTTTAAGCTGTAGTTGAAAGCGCTGGTGAGTTAATTCGTTATGCTGTGCAGTCACGCTATGGATATTGATTCCACCAAGTCCAAGCTCCTGGCTATTGATCGCGTAGTTCATGATTCACTAAGGTAAACGTTAAACCAAATTGGTATAAAGCGAGGTTAGCTTAAACCCCGATAAAACATCCAATTTGATGGTCGTAATAGAGGAAAGTTCCACAGGAATTACAATTGACTGTTGACGTTCCGAATAAAGCACATACACGCAAAGAATTCACGCGCTGAATGGCTGCAATGCTCTCTATTTTGTTAAAAAACTCTGTTGCGGTTAAAAAAGTGGTTGTTTCAGGGGTGCTCTGACCCTAGGGAAGGTCAAAATAATTGATTATATGGCATTTTGAGATGTCGACATTTTTGTCGGCGCCTGTCGGTCGAGTTTTTCAACACAATATGCCATAAGCTGACCCACGCTGATCACGAGTGAATGTGAGGTCTTGCATAGATAGTTGCCCCATCCAAACCCCAGAAAGTTGGATGGTGAATGAGGCAGTTTGGGAAGCCCAGTACGACTCAGGAGTCGCCTATTAAAAGGGGGGCGATTCACCCTTAATAGAAGCGGACAGCCAGCCTCCAAATTGTGGTTGGCTCCTAATTTCGATTTGTACAGAATACAGGTCACCGCGAGTGCCCATATATTTAGCTATGATGCCAATATGGGATTGTGCCTATAATTGTCAATGTGTATCCGTAACCCCCGTGTTCCATGAACGGGGATAAATCGAAAATGAAGGTTGGCATGAGCGATTCTGAACTGCAGAGCTTACTCATAAATGGGATTTATGAGGCATCGCCCGAAGGAATTATTGTCGTCGATGATAATCATGTCATTGTTTCCCACAACCATCGATTTGTCCAGCTATGGCAGATTCCGAGTGACCTCCTGCATGGATTAGAACCCGGCACCGCCATCGGGTTGGATGACGCCCCGATTTTATCCACGATTCTCGAGCGCGTGAAGGATGCACAGGTCTTTCTTGCGCGAGTGAAGGCGTTATACGACAATCCACATTTGAACGATCTTTGCGAGATTGAATTGCTGGACGGCAGAACGGTGGAACGCCACTCCACTGCGTTAAAAAGCAACGATGGACTGTATCTGGGGCGAGTATGGTTTTTTCGTGACGTCACCGAACGAAAAAAATTGGAGCGCAGCCTAAGGCTGACTCAATTCACTGTCGATTGGGCCCAGGATGCCATTTTCAGAATTGATCAGAATGCGCGGATTCAGTACGTGAATATTGCTGCTTGTCAGCACCTTGGATACTTCGAAGATGAACTTCTCATGTTATCCGTCCCAGACATTAACCCTGATTTTTCTCCGGAGACTTGGGCTGACCATTGGAAAGATATAACAAACGTTGGCTGGAAGCGATTCGAGACACACCACAAAAGAAAAGATGGCACGCTTGTGCCGGTGGAGATTGTAGCTAATTTTATAAATCTTGAAGGTGAATTTATATTTTTTTCTTTTGTCCGTAACATTAGCGAGCGCAAACAGGCAGAGGAGGAGATTCGCAATCTAGCCTTCTATGATTCCCTTACCAAGCTACCAAACCGGCGATTACTCCTGGATCGACTCAGCGTTGCACTATTGGCTTCGGCTCGGGAGCATCAGTACGGCGCACTGCTGTTCCTCGACATGGATAGATTCAAGATGATTAACGATATGCTAGGGCATGACTATGGAGATTTGTTACTGATCGAAGTAGCTACGCGTATCAAGTCCTGTGTGCGTGAGGTGGATACCGTAGCTCGTTTCGCTGGTGATGAATTCATAGTACTTCTTGAAGAGACTGGAGTGAAGGCAGAAGACGCCTCACAAAATATCGCACACGTTACCGAGAAAATTCGCGCATCCCTAGCCGCTCCTTACCAGCTTAAGGAACATACGCATCACGGTTCATCCAGCATCGGCGTATGCCTTTTTAAGGGTCATGAAAAATCGGTAGCAGAATTGATTAAATGTGCTGACATTGCAATGTATCAGGCCAAGAATTCAGGTCGTAACACCGTGCGGTTCTTTGACCCTCTCATGCAATAATCGTTGGCAACACGTGCCGCACAGGAGTCGAATTTGCGCCGAGCCATCACTGATTAGCAATTGCAATTGTTCTGTAGCAGTGTGTTGAAACTCAAAAGTCCGCTCCTGCCGACTTAACGGACTATCAACGACAAGTTGATGGCCCTCTCAAAGGGATCGGGGGCTGCCGGCCAGAATTTTGAAAAGCAGCCGCTCGAAATGAAAATCCTGATTTCCAGCCGAGAAGATTTTGAGTGACCGTTGCACTTCCAACTGCGGACATTAGCGCTGTCTCTAATTTATTATGGCGAAAATCAAAAGCTGTCGTTCAATTCCATTATGTTTTTTGGTGGTGAGTGACGGCTCATGGCACACAACTGCCGCATGCAGACGCAACCAATTCCAACCTCGTAACCGAC
Source organism: Sulfurirhabdus sp. (assembly GCA_043759595.1). Taxonomy (GTDB): domain Bacteria; phylum Pseudomonadota; class Gammaproteobacteria; order Burkholderiales; family SMCO01; genus Sulfurirhabdus. The sequence continues at coordinate 5,664 of JAYVLG010000067.1, forward strand.
CTACCCAATTATTAAACAAAATTGACCGTTGGGTGATTTAATAGTCACCCACAGTAAAATCCAGAATCCCATTCTTCCATAATTTTTGCGTTTATTGCAAAAGATATACTGTGTTCTAAAGCATCAGTCACTACGTTGATCGCCAGTTAGCTGTACTTGCTGTTTAGCTTCTTGCAACCCGACCAATTTGCGATATAGCGCCACCCCGCCTGCATCTCCACCTCTCTGGTATGCCAACTTGCCATCGTGAGCAAAAAATTCAAGCTCAAATGGATCTGACGAATTTCCTGAAGCCAGCTTGGCAATGTCATCAGGTGAAATAGTGAAGCTGGTAAACACCTGCTTGGTGACGAAATCAATCTGCGGGTATGCAGCATAGACCAGTTCTGAGCAAACTATCGTTTCAGTGGTATTAACATCAAAATTGAAATCATAAAGTTTGCCGAAGTTACCTAATGCCAGGTTGATAGAGTCAAGCATTGCTGCCGATGACAGCTTCTGCGGGCGCAGCACGGCAATGTCATCGATATTCATGAAATGTTCAATAGTATTCAGCACTACTCCACCACGCAAAGCTTCAAGTACCACATGTCCAGATTCAATTTGTTCCAGGCGAGCCTTGACTCGAGGCAATTCCAGAGCGCCAATGGCACGCAACTGATCCATTGTTCCTATATAAATAGCCGCATGACCAAAATGTCCCGGGATGGTTTTATCTGTCAAAGCGAATGGTGTTTTTTCCAAGAGGACATCGCCTGGCTGTAATGTTGCTGATACAAGAGAAAGAAATTTCTGATCATTCTTTAGTTTCCCGGCGCGCCAGCGAACCATCCCAAGTGTATTTCCTACTATCTGTGATGTTAAAAACTTTAACTTGCCTACCTGTTGAACTGAATCAATAGCTGAGCGCTGCAACAGGATGGATAATTGATCGGCAATCTGACGGAACGCATCGTCACCACCAAATTTTTTTCGCGCCGGACTTTGCTCAACAATGCCATAAAGTGTTCTCAGATTTTCATCCGCTTTAACCATATGAGGCGCAATAGCTTCCTGATTATCCTGAAAGAATCGGATCGCATCTGTCATCGAAGTGCGATAAGACAGAGAGTTGGCTCGTAAAAGCGAGTCTTCGTAAAAATTCTTCCCCACACCAGATTCTGGATATGCCTCATTCAGTTTGCTTCGCAAAACATGGTCGCTTGCGAAATGCTTCTTCATGAACTGTGCGTTATCGAACAATGTTAATGCTGCCGCCATTGAGATGAGGATGGAGTCAATTCGATCGCCATCGACTAAGCCATCATCTATCCTATAAAGCGCATTACGGTGTAACAAGGCGTACTTAAACAAAGAAGTTCGAATGGCATTAGCCTCGGCAATTTCTTTGGAAATGCGAACAGAATATGTTGCAGGCAAGGCCCCTTTGTGAGCAATGATGGCATTGCTTGCTTCTTCAACAAAGCGAGGAATTTTCTCTTGTAGCACTTTAGAACGATGAATAAGATCAATAATCTTCCCGGCATCAGCCTGATTCATTGAATTGGCAATCTGCTCTGAATCCGCCGCAACTACAGACTCATCCGATGAATGAGCCAAAACAGGATTCATTATGGCCAAACCGAATGTGACAAACATGCTAACGGGTAATATGAAGCGTGAAGTTGTAATTTTCATTGCATTTTCTCAATTAACTCAGAGCATAATAATTCTGGAGGAGCCATTCCAGCCCAACTAACACACTACTTTATCACAATAAAATCTCTGAAATTTCTCTGCCATTTAGCTTTTTACCGCTAGGATCATACAAATTTCCAAGCCTTAGGTAAACACAATCTAAAATAATCCACCACACAGCTGAATTTTGAAATCCAGTTTTTACTGTACCCACCAGTAGCGGACAATATGAAAAAAAATCGGTGCAGAAAAACTGAGGGAATCCACGCGGTCGAGCATTCCGCCATGACCTTCGATCAAAGCGCCCCAATCCTTGACTCCACGGTCACGTTTGATCGCAGACAAAACAAAGCCGCCGAAAAAGCCCATAATATTGATAATCAATGCGATTAATCCGGCCTGCCAAGGACTAAATGGTGTAATCCACCACAAAGCTGCTCCAACTGCGGTAGAAGACAAAACACCACCCAGCAATCCTTCCAGCGTTTTTGAAGGCGATATAGCGACTGAAATTTTATGTTTCCCCAAGAGTTTGCCCCATACGTACTGAAAAACGTCGCTTGATTGCACCGTCAGAATGAGAAAAACAATCAGCAGAACATTCCGTTCTGAATAACCTGGAATTTCAAGTGTGAGTAATGCTGGCACGTGAGAAAGGCAGTAAACACATATCATGAGACCCCACTGCACTTTGGCTGCACGTTCAAGAAAACGCGTGGTATCACTGCCGAGAGAAGCCGAAATTGGAAGCAGCAAAAAGGCATAGACAGGGATAAGAATAGAAAACAGCCCATACCATCCAATTGCGATCAAGTAATACTGCAAGGGCAAAAAGAAAAAGAAAATCCACAGTAATACACGATGATCCCCGCGCCGAGTATAAGTAAGCGAAACAAACTCACGAAGGCTCTGAAAAGAAATAAACGCAAACAAGGCGATCACCCCGGCTTTGCCTAGCCAAATCGCCCCTCCTATCAATAGAATCATGATCCACCAAGCATTGATGCGCGCATTGAGATTGTCAATCACGTTGTGTGAAGCTTCGGGTTCGAGGCGGTATTTAAGCACTGCACCAATTGTACTTGCCAGGATAAGCACTGCAAAAATGCCTCCAAATAAGGCAATCAGGGTATCGTTCAGATTCATATTCATCTCATTCAGCAGGTGGAGCAAGTGCCAGCAAAGCTTCTTGGGCACGGATCAGGAATTCGTTTCTGGTTTCTCCGTGAATGAAGTGGAGCGCTTGACCAAAAGTTAATGAACACAGTAGAGGAACGGGTATAAATGTACCCTTAGGCATTACACGCCCTAGATTTTCTATCCAAACCGGAACAAGTTCAATATCCGGATGAGCTCTGGCCAAGTGATGAATCCCCCCCTTGAAAGGTTGCAGCGTATCACCCAGATTTCTCGTGCCTTCCGGAAATATAATCAGAGAATCTCCTTCGGCCAGAGCAGCACTCATTAGTTCGATCGGATTGGAATGATGCCGACTAGGTTTGCGATCAACCATCACACCTCGAAACACCCGGTCAGATATATAGCGCCGAAACGCATTCGCATGCCAGTAATCGGCCCCAGCAACAGGTCTCGTCATTCGGCGCAAATTCGGTGGCAGTGAAGCCCAGATAAGAACAAAATCACCGTGACTTCGATGATTAGCAAAATATACTCGCTGTCGCATATCAGGTATGCTCCCACTCCAAACTGCACGCACACCGGTAAGCAATTTGGCAAAACTGCTCAGCGCGGATGCGACCAGATTTTCCAGTGCCATCAATTATCCTCAATCTTGGAGCCTGTCGGACTTAAAGGAAATCGGCTGCAAATTCACCTGAACGGTGCATATTTCGCCGCTTTTTTGGGCAATAGAATGACTATTACCCTGCAAAATCGTCAAAATCTGCCCTCGCCCAGCTAAATTTTGCGAGCATCCGCTTCGCGGATTGCCTGCTAAAAGCATTGCGCTTCGATTCTTCAAGTCCGACAGGCTCCTAGAAAAAATGAATCACAACTAGCGCAGCAAGCATTAGCGCCGTAAACTGAAATGCGAAGACAAACACCTGAAGCTTCAGCAAATTACCTGCACCACGCATTCGGTGTTCCAATGTTCGCAAAACACCATCAGATGATTCACGCAGTCCGCAAGCAGCAAGGGCTTTATCGAGCATTGCCAAGTCCTCATCAATCGAGATCGACTCACTGTCCCGAAATGCACGACTTCGCCATGACTCAGCCCAATGTCGGAACAAAGGTTCATCTAAAGCAACGCGCATGGCCAATATTTTTTGTGCGCCCCCAGCCAGAAAAGAAAGGAGCAAACCAATATCAGATGCAATAGGTAAGGCCAGCCCTAACAGGCTTGCAAGTGCAATTGCTGCCAACACCATGCTCCACAAATCGAGTCTACCTCCCAGAGACAGCATTGTAGCAAGCACCCTTACTCGGGTCGCAGCAGTGGCAAGATCAATCTGTTCAGACATACGCGGTTTTCTCGCTTCTCAGCATTGTCAACTTGGATAACTCATCAAGATGGTCAGGGCTTAATACAATATGCGGCCGTTTTTTACGCACTATCGCCTCAGCCGCATCGAGGCTATTCGCACGTCCTGTCATGAGCAACCAGGCAACCACAGCTGAAGCACTGCGTGAATAGCCAAGAGCGCAGCACACCAAAACCGGACCATGTGTCCGCGATGATTCGATCATCAACGCCGCCTCAGTCAGCTGCGCTACATCTGGTGGCACCAGATCCAGCCAAGGTAAACCCTTATAGCGCCAGTTTCCTCGTGGCGCTGGCAACTCAGCTGTGAAATCGCACAAAACAGAAAATCCACCACGGTACATTTCCTTCGTGCTTGGCATACGCCCCAGCCAAACATCATCACAAATGGCGTCAGGTTCCGGGTGGTGGCGCGTCCACCATCGCGAGTTGAGCCATGCGCAAACCAAATAGGGTGCAAGCAAAATCCTAACCTGCAAGCTATGAACCCCGTCCTGCTTCTGAAATCCTGCCGCGCCGCTACGCAAATAAATCAGCCCCACAAGACCCATAGCAGCAGCACCCCACCACAGCCATAATGCAGCCCCCTTAAAATACTGTGCAATGCATCCCAGCAAAACTGCGCCAAACAGATAATAAATCGCTAAACGAGAATGCCGCAATGTTGGGAAAACCCCCCAGCCTGACAAAGGTAACTTAGCGCTATCAGGCCATAGCCACAGGCAAAACAAGCCAGCAAGAACCCCTGTCGGAATATCGATGAAATGATGCTGAAACGTTGTCATCACCGACAGGCCTATCAAAACGGCCCAAAAGTGAACCAGCATTCGCCAAGCCGCCGGCACTCCAGCTGCGAAACGCACCCAAAGAATCACAAGCAGGCTAATATGCAAAGATGGAGCCTGATTATAGGGCTGATCAAAACCCATCAACGCATCAAACATGGCGCCGAACAATCCGTCAACATGCGGACGTTCAAAGGCGAAATGCAATGGAAATACCAAAAAGAAGAAAACAGAAATCAACTGCGCCGTCAGCAAACGAAATGCGTGGCGATCCACCTCTATACGGCTGCGACACATCAGAAATGACATTCCGTAAAGCAGATCGATCGACCAATAGGGCACGATGGTCCAGGGGACAAAGGGGATACTTCGCTCCCATTCGAAAAACAAGGCATCAGTAACCCCGCGGTCCGCTGCTAAATGATTACTAAAACCGTAGCTGAGGAAAAAAAAGGGGCCTAAAAACAGTAACCAGGCAATGCTGCGCCCCCATAAAGGGTGGGGGGAGAGGGCGGAATTTGCGGATTTCTGACGCACTATCTTACCCTGCGTGCCAGAGAAACTGTAAAGATTCCCCATTCATCTATGCGCTGCTCAAGTTTCTCGAAGCCAGCTTCTTCAACCAATTGATCCATTTCAGCTTGGGTGCGTCGCCTCATCACCCAAGCCTCTCCGCCCCGGTGGCTGGTCAGAGCTCGCGCAATTAACTCCAGTTGCGGGTGCCATGGCTGCCCGGTATAAAGCAGATAACCGCCAGGTTCGATAGCATCCGCCATTCCAGCCAGAGAGCGGCGCACCTTGTCGTTATCGGGAAACAGTTCATATAATCCAGATACGATACCCAACGTGGGCCGAGGCTGAACGTCTGCAATCGATGAGCGATTAAATGCATCACCCTTCTCGAAACGCGCAATTTCCTGCAATCCTTTTTGATGAATCAATGAAGCGCCGTCACGCACATTAATATCGCTATAATCACGTAGCAAAATGGAATCCGGAAGTTGGGCGCTATCATTCAATGCTTCCAATACATAACGACCATGACCCGCTGCAATATCCAGCACTCTCACCTCACGACGCTCATCACGCAATAATTTCATGGCCTTGCGCAGCAACTCTTCAAGATGTAACTTGCGCTGACGAATACCACGCCAACCAATGGATTCAAGATAGTGGCGATCGATCATCCGCCCCAGTGGTCCTGCGCCAGTTGGTGTATTGCGGTAGACGTAATCGAGTGTACTGCCAGAATCAAAGCCAGTCTGATGGCCAAGGCGCACGCCTTCCGAGAATAAACCTCCGATTTTCATATTAAGCCGAGCCAGCGCCCAATATAGTCCGCGTGGACTTAGCGTAGAAAGTGGTTTCGAGAGAGCAATTGACTCCTCGTAAGTAGGGCCTTGCTGATCTGACTGGCGCAAATCCCTATACTGCGGTGATTTATTGAAGTGACGCACAATGAATTCACGTACCTTATCCAGTGCCAGCTTCCGATTAGCCTCACCCAATGTGTCATGGAAAAACCCATCGAGCATATGCTTTTCTTTATCTTCAGAACCCAGACGCGCGAAAAAATCATGTTGAGGACCGTGATGCACAACCCAATCGGAACCAGATATGAGCAACTGGGTCGGGATAGTGATCGCCTGTGCATCAGCTACCACCCGTTCTGCAGCCTCGTATAGTTCCAGCAAAATATTCACTGAAATAGCCCGTGTAATCAAAGGATCGACATCAAAAGATTTCTGACGGGCAAGGTCGTGGGTAAGAAATTTTGACTTGACATAACTATTGACGAAAAAATTACCGCGCACTGACTGCATAAAACGCAACCCAGACCGCGCAAAAGGCACATATAACTTCACCTTGAACGCTGGCGAGGCCAGAATCAGACAACGAATTTTAGGCGCGTAATCGTGTGCCCAAGTGGAAATCAACACTGCCCCAACACTTTGAGCCAGCACTGCCATATCGGCATGAGCAATACCATACGTATTGTGGATATGGTCAATAAAGGTTTGCACGTCTCGCACCGAGGTGGAAAAGCTTGGTGAGTAACCACGCTCGCCGGGAGAGAGCCCATGTCCACGTGCATCCCATGCAAAGAAGTCCAGATCGGGCAAATCCAGCTCATCAACGAGATGAGCAATGCGTCCGGAATGTTCGTGACCACGATGAAACATTACCACACAACCAATTCGCGGCTTGGTGCTTGCCCAATGACGGTAATACAATTGAACGCCATCATGGGTTACGAATGTACTTTCACTGAACTGGCGTGTTTCTGTCATAGATGAATCCTTTATTTGATTGAACGCGGTATAGAAGCTAAACCTCCGCGAATGCGATTGAAAATATTCAATACTATTGCAAGTGAAATGAGCGGCATGATCCATAAAACCCAATCAGGCAAGGAGGATGCAAGTCCAACCCACAGCCCTAGCACGCCAAAAACAAAGGCGCGATCGCTTTTCCCCATCGGGCCGTCGTAACGGCGTTCTGCCCCGACCATTGGCCCCAGTGCACCCGACATTTCAGAAACCGTTGCTAAAAAAATCACTGCCACGATACCAGGCCAGCTAAAAGGAGCGATAAACACGAAAGGCAGATACAAGGCTGCATCTGAAATAACGTCTGAGAGCTCGTTTAAATACGCGCCAAGAGCGGATTTATGCCCAAACTCACGTGCCAGCATGCCATCTATGGCATTGAAGGCCATGCGCAGTAACATCCACAAAGGTAACAGCAAAAATAACCCACGATATTCGCTCGCCACCGACAATAAAACCCCCAGTGCCAGAGACAAAAACATGGCTGTCAGCGTGACAGTGTTAGCGGTAATTCCCGCAGTGTCACAAAAACGTGCAGCTGGTCTGAGAAGCGCTTGAAATATTGGCTTAAGCTGGTAAATAGTGATCATGCGTCATCCAAATTTTGATTTTTCATGTATATGCCATTCCAAACAATCCCTAGCTCTCCTTATTCAGGAACTTCTTAAATCAATAAAACCCAATAAAATATTTATGACTATATCATATTTAAAAATCTGCGTGAAAAATTCTCATGCGTTGATAAAAGCGGTTGTTTATTATTTCAACGATTTTCATCTTCAACTAATACAGCATTACTTTTCATCTTGCGTATCCGCAACCACGCCAACATCCCGATAGCAAGGAACACCAGAAGACCAAACAGGCTGGCCGATGCCACCACCGGCATTCCAGCCTTCACCATTAGCGTATAGAGCCCCACCATGATAATCATCATGAAATTTTCAAATACATTCTGGATAGCTATAGCATGACCAGAGCCGACCGTTTCATGGCCACGTTCCTGCAAGAGCGCATTCAGCGGAACCACATAGAAGCCCCCACACGCGCCGATTAATATCAGCATAATCGCTGCAGCTGGCAAACTGGTTGTATGCGCGAACACAGGAATAAGCAGCCCTATTAAAATACCCGCTGGCAGCGCACGATTGATTGTCTCAAGATTGACAAATTTTGCAGCTGCTGCGGCACCAAGCGCGATACCAATAGCGACAACGCCGCTCAGGTTAGCCGCCGTGCCGTTATCCGCGATCAACAACGCAACCGGCACCCATGCCACCAGCAGGAATCTGAGCGTGCTGCCACTTCCCCAAAATACACTGGTGCCTAACATGGAGAACCGCGCATCAGGATTTCTCACCAATGTATTCAGTGCCCCCCAGAAATCTTTTATCAGAGCGACGGGCGAAAAAGTTGCAAGAGGATGAGCCGGCGGAAGTTTTGGAATAAAAAGATTTGCCAGACCCGCAATCACATAGCATGCTGCAACACCTGTCAGTGCTGCGGTGATCGACCAATCTGCCAACATCCCCCCCAGAACAGCGCCCAATAATATAGCAACGATGGTAGACCCTTCCATCATGCTATTGGCTTTTACCAGTTTGTCAGCACCGACAAGTTCACTGAGAATCCCGTATTTTGCAGGAGAATAGGCTGCCGCACCGACTCCGACTAAATTATAGGCAAGCAAGGGGTGCAGTCCGACCAGCATCGCAACTGCGCCGGCACATTTCATCGCGTTAGCCACCAGCATCACCCTGCCCTTGGGCCAGCTATCGGCGAACGGCCCTACGAAAGGCGCCAGAAAAATAAAAGCAATCGCAAAAAACCCCTGTAACAGCGGCGTTTGCCAATCAGGTGCATGTAAAAATTTGAGCATGGCTATGGCAGCAAACAGCAGCGCATTGTCAGCGAGAGCAGAAAAGAATTGCGCAGAAAGGACTGCAACCATTCCACGTGAGAGGAGACTGTCGTTCTGGATAGCTAAGTGAGTTGGGTTGGTCATGCGAACTTCCTTTCAAAAAAACGGCGCGTTTCGAAAACGCTGGAAGGGAATTGTCGTTTTCCCAAACTCACCAAACGTTTCAAAGCAAAATCAAACAGCAGCGGGTTATGCAGCCTGACCTCCTGCAAAAACGGCACTGAAGCAGAATCAAGCAACCCCATATTGGCCAGGTCGGTAACCGAAAATAAGGGCATGACACCCGGTAATGGGTAGTCAGAACCATTTAGCAAACGCGGATGCCAGTCATCTCGCTGCAAAATGGCTTTAAGTGCCCATACTCGGTTGAACTGCGTCAATGCAGAAATATCGGCATAAAGCTTTTCAAAATAACGAGATTCATCCATCATGCGGGCAAAAAGGTCATAGCTTTTCACGCGAGGACCGTTAGCACCCTGATCAAGATCCTGATCATCGCCGTCTGAAGCGCAATGTGCAATGACCACGCGCACCCCATGATCCATTGCCCGCCGCAACCGTAATGGATTCCCAAAATCCTGGTTTCCACCCTGCACGGCCAGTTCACGCCCGGCATGGCTTATGATTGGCATATCCACCGCAGCCAGAGCCTCATAAAAACGGTCGCAGCGAGGCGATAGCGGATCAATACCCATGGCGGAAGGAAGCCATTTAATTGCTCTTGCCCCATCACGTACAGCGGCTCGCAATGCATCCACGCAGTCTGTTCGATAGGGATGAATAGAAGCTACCCACTCAAAAGCTTCAGGATGACTGTGCGCCACCATTGCTGCGTAACGATCAGGAATATGGAAAACAGAGCGATTTCGGTCTGGACGCCCTGCTTCATCATGAAACCAGTCGAAAGCAAACAGCATTGCCTTGAAGCCTGGTCGCATACCTTCAACCAAATTCAACATGCGAGCGACGTAGCTCTGATCAAGTTGTCCTGGCGTATCATGCACACAACCCGCATTCATATAGAACAGCTTCTGTAACTTCAGTATGGGATGCCACAAACTATCCATCGCAGGGCTAAACCAAACGCCATTATTAGAATCTCCCCCACCCACCAGATGCACATGACAATCCCATATTTGATCCGGGTCCAACCCTGACCAAACTGACTGCATCAATGGGTGGTTCACAACTCCTCCGGGCAGATTGGCGAGACAAGGGTTAGTCAAGCCTTGTTCCGGCCAGAACTTCCATCCCACTGATACCCCTGCAACCAATCCTAACGCGCCTAGCGATCGCATGAAATTTCTGCGGTTCATTAAGCATTTTCCGACATTTGTTTCAGTGTGACGTAGTCAGTTTTACCGGTTCCCAGCAACGGCAGATCAGCCACATGCACTATCTTGCGAGCTACGGCCAGTTCAGGACTGCCAAGCTCCCTTGCGGCAGCGAGCAGACCTTCACGTGTAAGGCTTGCGTCAGTTGTAAACAGCAGGATATTTTCACCACGTTGCTGATCTGCTTGTGTAGTGGCAGCATGGCTGGAAGCAGGTGACGCGAGATTTGCAATTTGTTCCACTACTTCCAGCGACACCATTTCTCCTGCTATCTTTGCAAAGCGTTTAACGCGGCCCAATATGCGCACAAAGCCATCACCATCCATATCAACCACATCACCAGTGCTGTACCAGCCATCTACAGGCGGCTTCAGCACCCCTGGGTTATCATAGAAATAATATCCCTTCATGACATTAGGACCGCGAACACTGAGCAACCCACCCTGAACAATGCCAGGCACGGCTTCCAACCTGAATTCAAGGCCCGGCAATAAAGGCCCAACAGAGCCTGCGCTATAAGCCATCGGTGTATTCACAGCCAGTACCGGGGCACACTCTGTGGCACCATAACCTTCCAGAATGCGTATACCAAATTTATCCATCCAGGTTTTACGCACTTCTTCATTGAGTTTTTCTGCACCAGCTATCACATAACGAAGTTTGTAAAAATCGTAAGGATTCGCGTATTTGGCATAGTTACCAAGAAAGGTGCTGGTTCCAAACAGAACCGTACAACCACGGTCATAAATAATTTCGGGAATGATGCGATAGTGCAAAGGGGAGGGGTAAAGAAAAATTCTTGATCCAGTTACCAAAGGCATGATGCCGCCACAAGTGAAACCAAAAGCATGAAATAGCGGCAGTGTAACCATGAATTTGTCTGATGGAGAGAAATCGACAACGGCTCTAATCTGCGCAATATTGGATAAAATGCCACGATGGGTATGAACCACGCCTTTTGGCTTTCCTTCCGAACCGGAAGTAAAAAGCACTACCGCAGGATCATCCGGAAGTCCCTGTTGGGCTGCAAGAGTAGGCATCCAACGGGCAAAGCCCATCAACCAGAGCTTATCCCACAGATCAAATTGCTTACGCAGATCTTCCAGATAAACAACCTGTATGTTTATCAGATTGCTCAGAATACCATCCAACTTGGCTGCCTCTACAAACTGGCGTGACGTGATAATAGTATGCACACCCGCTGCTACGCAGGCATTCTGAATGCCAGCTGTTCCAGCCGTATAGTTCAGCATAGCGGGCACGCGTCGCATTGCGCTCATGCCAAATATCAAGCAAATAGTATTGGTGACATTAGGCAGCATGACCCCCACATTTTCTCCGGCAACACTTATCTTGCTAACCAACCGTCCAAGACCAAGGCTTTTCTTCAGTAGTTGTCCATAGGTTTCTTCGACCTGTTGCATGTCTTCCAGTAGACGCGTGCTTCTGCCATGAATTTTGATAGCGTCGATAAAAGCGCTGAACAACGTTTGAACCGGGTGCGAGGCAAACAACATTTCCTGCATCACGCGGCGCATTGCGTCTCCTGCCATACGACGTCGCAATTTGGCGGTAGGTGCCTCCGGCATGGCAATGAATGTTGTGGGCAAAATGGAAAGGGTGATTCTGGGGAAAACACGGCGCGGATAGTTTCCAGATAAACGACTGAAATAAGAGCGCGCTGCCCCATCCAGCCTCACCGGCAAAATTGTCGCACCAGTCTTAGCCGCAGCAAAGCCAGGACCATCATAAACCTTCATCAGGCTTCCTGTCAGAGTAATACGCCCTTCCGGGAAGATCACTACTGGCTCACCAGATTCTAAAAGCTTAATCACTTTCTTCATCGCCAGTGGACTGGTAGGATCCACTGCCAGATGTGGTACGCGAGAAAGCAATAGACGAAACAATGGATTTTGAAGAACCGTCGTATGCACTAAAAAGGTAGCGCGGAATGGCAGAAACAGCCCTAGCAACAGCCCATCCAAAAAAGATTCATGGTTGGCTACAACCAGCAGCTTTCCTGTTTTTGGAAGATTCACTTTGCCGTGAATTTCAACCCTGAATAGAATTTTACACAATAAGCGCAGTAGCAGTTTCCGCATTTCATCCCCTTTATTTTCTTATTAAGTGTTATTTTTTACGTAATCCAGTACGCTCTGCAAGGTTCCTGAAACCTTGTCTTTATTAATCCAGAAATACACTTCTTTACCGATTTTCTCGCTTTCCAAAATCCCGGCTTGGTGCAATACCTTAAGATGATGTGACACCGTCGTCCGACTTAAAGCCGATACAGAAACCAGTTGCGTTACATTAAGCCGCTCACCAGGTTCAAATGTCAGCAAAATACGTTGACGCTGCTCGTCCCCCAGCGCAACAAACACGCTAGAAACATCACGCCACTCTTGTGGCAGTTTATGAATACGATTAATTAACATGTCTATATGTTTACACGCATAGTTATGTATGTCAACAACATTTTAAATGTTACAGCATATTACACTTTAACACCTCTGTTTTATAAGGTTGTGCGGGTATCAATCTAAACAGAATTGGATAATAAATTTCATGCAAATAAAAATATATTATCCATTTTGAAGTGATCAGGGCCTGACTGAAGTGCTCTGAAGCCCAAAACAATAAAATAACACCCTTTTTATTTTTTTATTTTAGTTTGCGCTTCTTATCCATCATTTCACGAATAATGGGCGTACAGGTGATTTCCATCGCATGATCCATCTTGCCTCCAGGCACTACCATGGTATTAGGACGCGACATGAATGAACCGTCAATGCTCCTCATCAGATAAGGGAAGTCATGTTTTTTGGGTTCGCGAAAACGAATAACCACCATACTTTCATCTAAAGTAGGAATATCCCGTGCGATGAAAGGATTAGAAGTATCCACCAGCGGTACCCGCTGAAAATTAATATCGGTTAACGAAAACTGGGGAGTAATGAAACTGACATAGTCTTTCATACGTCTCAAGATTGTCGCAGTGACAGAATCCACAGTGCACCCTTTTTTACCGCAATCGCGGTGGATTTTCTGTATCCATTCCAGATTGACGCTGGGAACCACACCCACCAGCAGATCAACATGCTGAGCGACGTCCACACCGTTATTCTGTCTTCCCTGACGACGGTCACGAACCACCTTGGGGTTATGCGAAGGACTCATACGCCGGCGTGTCCATGTAGAGGCCACTACACCCCCATGCATCCCTTCATAAAACAACAAATCCGAATCTTTGGGCAGTGATTCCCACGGCGTAAATTCGCCAGTTGCTTGTTCATAATCCACCAACTGTTCGCGATCTTTGATATAGCGACGTATCTGACCTACGCCCTTCTCACCGTATTCGTTAAACAGCATTTCCAGTTTATCGAATAAATTAGCATCTGGACCAAAATGACTGATCGGATTGCCTGCGACTATCGAGGATTGGATCGCTTTCTGCATTTCACTTCGGTTAAAACGAAAAAAACTGTCCCCTTCAACAAATGCCGCGTTAATTCCTTCTCTGCGGAAAATATCGCTAAATGCATCTCTAGCCGTTGTCGTACCTGCACCTGATGAGCCTGTAATCGCAATTATAGGGTGTTTTATTGACATGCTTTTTTCCTCCGGAACAATAGGCTACCTGAATAAGCCTTATTTCGGCAAGCATCATGTTACAGAAAGATTGCATACGATCCGTTTACCCCTCTATTTCAATGGAGGTGGAGAAATCAGTCGGTCTCCTTTTTTGTCGCCGTCGATCAAATTGAGCGCGAGTTTCCAGTAATGTTTTAACATCACTGATCCTGCGACAATATCGACGACGCCCCTGACTCGATCGCTCCTGTTCGTTTAATTTTGATTCAGCGCCAATCAGATGTGACTTATTTTCGACATACATTGCCCCTCGCCGCATCATAAGGGGCGGTATTAAGCGTGCCCCTACACGCTTTACAGGTAGCAAAGACCAAACATATTTGACTTCATTGGATTCTTCAACGCCCTCAATCGGCGGAACCCAATTCGATGGAAATCTCATGCCATATCACCCTTGACCATTTTTTTTATTATAGCCATCGCCATTTTGTTCATTGATATCCTCCAAAAATGAGCTATTTTTAAAACAGGATCGTGCAATCACTGACTGGTTTCTTTGACATTAATAATATGACCACACCACAAACCTACATTGCTTTTACTCCCAGAGGTGCTGGTCTGTTATGCGCAGTTAGCTGCTTTGAAATTAATAATCATGTTTTTGGCTGGTGGATCGGATACCACGATGCCGCTTTCCCCTCCGCTTTTTTTAAGCTTGAAAATTTTTTTTCGCTGGAAGACCCCGCTTTCTATGCTACAGAAGGACTGGATATCTATGAGGGGTGGAAATTCAATTATTCATTGAGCGAGCCAAAATTAGAAATGGCTATTTCTATTGAAGAAGATTTATGCCATCAGTTGAATCAACTGCAAAACGCATTCATTGCAGAATGGTTATTTTTTGATACCGATGAAGATATTGAAGAGACCAAGGCGTATCACCAAAATGAGTTACCTGTTCAAAACGTCAATATCAAATAC
The DNA here is from genome assembly GCA_043759595.1 of Sulfurirhabdus sp. Lineage (GTDB taxonomy): Bacteria > Pseudomonadota > Gammaproteobacteria > Burkholderiales > SMCO01 > Sulfurirhabdus. Next base: position 20,789 of record JAYVLG010000067.1, read on the forward strand.
AAAAAATTAAGCAAGCTGAATCAAAAAGATGTGATCTGGACCTACACATCAAACGATTTCAGTTTAAATATTATCGAATACATGGCGCCTCGCTGGCCATTGGACTACGGCAAACCATAATCTGCCCTTTACTTTATTTTGGTAAAGCAATTCACTCCTCCACCACTTTTCACTGACTGACCACCTAAAATTCCCGCTCGTTGAGCTGGCTGATATAATCCTCAACATCGACTATGCCGGGATTTACCCTGCACCCCAAAAAAGGACACAGATTGCAGAAGTTTATCGTTCGCATTGCTTCTATCAAGCAAGAAACACCTACTATAAAGTCCTTCACACTGGATTATGGCCAACAGGCATTCCAATTCCTTGCCGGACAATGGATCGATTTATCCGTTGAAATAGCAGGCAAAGTGGAAACCGGGGGATATTCCATGACGTCATCGCCACTCAAAAAAGGTACTTTTGAACTGGCAATCAAACAAGGTGCACGCCACCCTGTTACGCGTTTCATGTATGAACAAGCTCAGGAAGGCGATACAGTCACGGTTTCAACTGGACAGGGCGTATTTGTTTATGTTCCAGGTATGGGTGAAAAAATTGTCCTGATTGGTGCTGGAGTCGGCGTGACACCGCTCATGAGCATTCTTCGTTTTGTTGATGACGCGGCACTGGAAGTTGACGCCACATTGGTTTACAGCATCCCCACTGCAGACGAGTTTCTCTTTCGCACGGATTTGCAGCAAATTGAAGCTCGTAACCCCCATATTCAGAGTCTTATCACTGTCACCCAGCCAGATCTGGAAAACTGGCAAGGACGAACTGGGCGTATTGACAGCGAATTGCTGAAGCAAGCTGGTTTATCACACGAGACCATGTATTATCTTTGCGGCCCGCAATTAATGATCGAAGATGTCGTGACAGAATTGAAAAATATCGGCGTACCAGAAAGCCGTATCGTATATGAAAAGTGGTGGTAACGCAGGTTTCCTGAACAATATGACGCAAATATGGGATCCTCAATTTCTTTCTCGTTCACCCATGTTTGAACCATTGCGGGCTATTGCATCCAGTTTCATGAAACATGCTGCATGGCCAACTCTGCAGGACTATCAGCAGCTATTGCATACAACGGATAAAAATATTTCCAATCAAAATGGTCAGCCCATCCGATTTGTCCCGCAGGGCCAAAAACCGCTGCATTTTTCCGAGAAATATGAACCAAGGATTTTTCTGACAGGTGAAATTCAGACTCGCACCCAGAACTGGCATGATCTATTCAATTCGTTAGTTTGGCTGGCCTTCCCAAAAGCCAAAGCCATCATAAATTCACGTCACTACACTGCTTTCCGGTCAAGAAATGAAACTGACATGAATAAAAACAATCGACCAAAAATCCAGGATGCTATTACATTGTTTGATGAGAGCGGTGTCGTTGTTGCTTATTCCGATGAAAACCTTGCAAGTTTACTGAAAGCTTTTCAGTGGAAAACACTATTTTGGGAGCACCGCTCTGCCATTCCAGCCGGCATGAAATCATTCCTCTTTGGGCATTCTCTCTATGAAAAAGCTTTGCACCCATACACTGGCATGACCGGGAAAGGATGCCTCGTAAAAGTAGACAAGCTTTTTTTTGCCAAGCCTGTTACTGAACAAGTTACTGAACTGGATGAAAAAATTGCGGCTATTTTGTCAAATGAAAGCAAACTCACTTCGCCGCGAGAGCTTTCCCCAGTTCCATTACTCGGAATACCTGGATGGACACCTGAAAATGCATTTGAAGGATATTATGATAATACTGATTATTTTCGGCCAGGCAGATTGAACTTGGGAACCTCAGTTAAACGCTAAACTTAACATTTAACTAAATATTTCCAATAGAATTCTTAATGATTCCCTGGTTCTCCCGGTTGGTGAGAGCACTATAGGTTGGATTGCACTGTTTTTGCAGTACAGGGTGGCGTTGCAACCCCTTGAAATGGAATGACCATTCTGCATCATTGCGCCTTGCCCTGCGCTCCAAAAAAAGCACACTTCAACCCATCTAACTAAGGTTTCCAGGTTGAACAATTCAACTCAGCGCGCTTGAAAACTGCAAATCACCAATATTGTTTCATTCCATCTCTCTTCAGAAACCGTTTTTCCTGCACATACCCCCCCCCATGTACAGCACTTGCAACGCACCTTCTGATCAGCTATTCTCAACACACAAATTCACTACTAATAATATCTGAGGAGTTTTGAGCATGAGCAATAAAGTCAATGTTGCCTTATTGGGCCTGGGTAGTGTCGGCGAAACATTTGCCGAAAACTTCCTGGAAAAAATTCAAGAACAGCAAATAAACGTAGAAATCGTAGCAGTTGCCACGCGCCATACCGACTCTCCGGTTGCCATGGGGTTCGCTCACAGCAAAGTGCCCGTTTTTGAAAACGCTCTGGATGTCATCGATTTAGGTGACAAAGTGGATATTATTTTCGATCTTACCGGCAACCCGGATTTACGTAAATCGCTCCGCGTCCGCCTGCAGGAAACAAAAAACACTCATACAGTTATTGCACCGGAAGTAGTTGCGCATTTGTTATGGAATTTTTTCGGTGAAAAAACCGATATGCCTGAAAGCAAGAAAACAGGTTATTAATGCAATACACAGGCTATGATTACTTGTATGAACAATCGCAGCCTGTTGTATTAAAAGTTTTGTCTAATGATAACTGCGTACTGGCGAAGTGACATAGAACGTCACGCATCACACCCTTTCTTTTTCCAGGCCAGAATTCGATTATTAGCCGGCATCGGTTCATCCTGCACTAATACCAAACCTCGTGCTTCAGCCAGTTTATTTACTGCTTCAAAATCCCGAATACCACTTTTAGCGTCTCTCCCTTTCAACCAGTCATCAAAACGTGCGTTGCTTTCTGACGTATATTCGCCATTGTAATTAAACGGACCATAGAGACATAGAATTCCGCCTGCTTCCAGCACCCTGCCGATGTTTTCGAACATTCGTTCTACTTCCTGCCAAGAAACAATATGAACCGTATTAGCATTAAACACAGCGTCCACTTTCTCCAGGGGCCAATGACTGTCATTCACGTCCAATGCAATAGGCTGTAACACATTATCCAACACTGATTCTGCCAGCCATGCGCGAATCCCGGCATGATTTTCCTCCAGCTCACTTGTCTGCCAAATCAAATGGGGTAATGCTTGACCAAAATAAACGGCATGTTGGCCTGTGCCGCTGGCAATTTCCAACACATGGCTTCTATCAGCAAACAGGGGTTTCAGTATTTCAAGAATATGCGCCTGATTTCGCTCGCAGGATTCAGAATAGGGTTTCATCTCAATCACCTTAACAAATCATAAAAACTATAGTTAGTTTACATGCTGGAACCATACTACAAGTCACAATAAAATTTCATTGTCTATCAATGTATTAAATAAATAATAAATATACCCTGCGATCTGCTAAAATGCTGACTTGAGACGTTTGCTTTCAGTCTTCTCGTCTCTGGCCAACCTGGCCCTTCCAATTTTATCCGTCTGCCTAAGACTGGCGCCGACAACGGCGACAGGCCGATGTTATTCCCGGAGTTATATGTCTTTCGCTACCCTCGGCTTGTCCGAAGAAATTGTCCGTGCTGTCACCGAACGTGGCTACACCGTCCCAACCCCTATTCAATCACAAGCGATTCCCGCCATTTTATCAGGCGGCGATCTATTGGCTGGCGCGCAAACCGGTACCGGCAAAACCGCAGGATTTGTACTACCAATATTGCATTTACTGACCACTAAAGCGGCCAAAGGTCCTTCAGAAGGTCGCCCACCAATTCAGGCGCTGATTCTGATACCTACCCGCGAGCTTGCCGCACAAGTTGAAGAAAGCGTGCGCGAATATGGTAAATACTTGAAACTTAACTCGATGGTCATGATTGGCGGTGTTAACATCAACCCACAGATCAGCCGTTTGAGAAGCCGTGTAGACATTTTGGTTGCCACACCAGGCCGCCTGCTGGACCATGTGCAGCAAAAAACCCTTGATCTCTCGCACATTAAAATCCTGGTACTGGATGAAGCAGATCGCATGCTGGATATGGGCTTTATTCGTGACATCAAAAAAGTGCTGGCATTATTGCCTAAACAGCGTCAGAACCTGTTATTTTCTGCAACGTTCTCTGATGAAATCAAGGCACTGGCTGATGGTTTACTCAACAAACCAGCGATGATAGAAGTAGCAAAACGCAATGCTACGGCAGAAAAAATTTCACACAAGGTGTATCCGGTCGATCGCGATAAAAAACGTCCTCTGCTAGCCCATCTCATCAAGGAAAATAACTGGCATCAGGTACTTGTATTTACGCGAACCAAACATGGTGCAAACCAGTTGGCCGAATATTTAACCAAGAATGACATTAATTCTCTCGCTATTCATGGCAACAAAAGTCAATCTGCACGCACCCGTGCACTTGCAGAATTTAAGGATGGCAGCTTGCAGGTTTTAGTCGCAACTGATATTGCGGCCAGGGGTATCGACATCGCCGACCTGCCGCATGTTGTAAATTACGAACTTCCTAACGTACCAGAAGATTATGTGCATCGTATTGGCCGTACGGGCCGTGCTGGTCAGACAGGTGAAGCAGTATCACTGGTTTGCGTAGACGAGATAAAGTTGCAATCTGATATCGAAAGACTGCTCAAACGTGAACTGCCTGAAGAGGTGGTTCACGGTTTTGAACCTGACCGCAATGCCAAACCGGAACCTATCCAGAATGGCAGAAGTGGACAACCTGGACGCGGGCAGCCTAGAGGCCGCTCCAGCAGTAAACCTGCATCGCAAGGACAGGCCAGACCGAATGCAGGCCCATCCAAGGCTGGGGGCAGCGGAATTGGAAGCGCTAAACCTGCTGCAACTCGCAGACCTGCAGGCCGAGGTCGCTAAACAGTAAAGTTATGCCATCAATCTCCCGCTGCGCTTAAGTACCAGTTTTTCATTAAAACTGTTCCAAGAGTGTGGTGGGTGAGAATTCCGAACATTTGAGGCTTATCCGATACAAAGACACCGAGTCGGGCAAGACGCTGGTGTTTCTGACCAACAATACGAGCTTGCCACCGTTGACCATTGCCGCGTTGTACAAGAGTCGCTGGCAGATGGAGTTGTTCTTCAAATGGATCAAGCAACACCTGCGTATCAAGCGTTTCTTGGGAACGAGCGAGAACGCGGTGAAGACGCAAATCTGGTACGCCGTGTCCACATACGTGCTGATTGCCATCGTTAAAAAAGATCTTCATCTCAATGCCTCGCTCTACACTTTGTTACAGATATTGTCGGTCTCAATTTTCGAGAAAACCGATATTTCATGCGCCTTGCAGCCAGACACCTCTGGAACCATTGCACCACAATCATCCAACCAAATGATTTTGTTTGATTTTTAACCGGACACTAGGAGCCTGCCGGACTTAAATGAAATCGGCTGCAAATTCATCTGGCCGGTGCATATTTCGCCGCTTTTTTGGGTAATAGAATGACTATTGCCCTACAAAATCGTCAAAACCTTCCCTCGCCCAGCTAAATTTTGCGAGCATCCGCTTCGCGGCTTACCTGCTAAAAGCATTGCGCTGCGATTATTCAAGTCCGACAGGCTCCTAGTGTGGCAACCATTAAAATAAATTAATATAAGTAAATCATTACAGTAAATATATTTAACTTTTATTAATTTAATATCAACTTCATAATTCATACCAACAATCCAGTTTCCGAGCTGCACGCTACTATTAATTTACGATTAAAAGCTTGCCTAACCGTTGCATATTTAAAAGCCACGTCATTAATTTCTGAATGACTGCAGTTTAAGCGATATATAAATACGCCAATTACAAAACAATTTAGCCACTTTTAGGAAAAATCATGCAACCACTTGTCGGCCTGATCATGGGTTCTGTCTCAGATTGGGAAACGCTACAGCACACTGCGCAAACCTTGGACAGGTTAAATATTCCACATGAAGTGCAAGTGGTTTCTGCTCATCGCACGCCAGATTTGCTATTTGAATACGTTGCCAGTGCCGAGACGCGCGGTCTGGAAGTAATCATTGCTGGGGCGGGTGGTGCTGCTCATTTGCCTGGCATGGCAGCTGCCAAGACGACAATCCCGGTGCTGGGCATACCCATACAGTCCCAGATGCTCAATGGACTTGATTCCTTGCTGTCTATCGTACAGATGCCTGCGGGCGTGCCAGTTGGTACACTCGCCATCGGCAAGGCAGGGGCAATTAATGCGGCACTCTTTGCTGCAAGCATTCTTGGCAACAAATATCCAGATATCCGCGTAACATTGGCCGAATTCAGGCGAAACCAGACTGAAGCGGTTCTTGCTCGACCGGACCCTCGGGAGGGCGCATGATAGTGGGTATCGTCGGCGGCGGCCAGCTCGCGCGCATGCTGGCTTTAGCCGGTTATCCACTTGATTTTGAATTCCTCATCCTCGACCCTGTACCCGATGCAAGCGCTGCGCCATTAGGCGTGCATTTGTGCGGAAATTACAACGACCGAGCCCTGCTTGCTGATCTTGCTAAGCGGGCGGATGTCGTCACCTACGAGTTTGAGAATGTGCCTCTGGAGAGCATCAAATACCTCTCTGAACACGTCGCTGTATACCCAAGTAAGCATACGCTTGCCATCGCCCGAGACAGGATGCGTGAGAAGACTATGTTCCGTGAACTTGGCATCCCTACAGCCCCGTTTTCTGAGGTCAACTCCCGAGCCGATCTGGATAACGCAGTAGCCAAAATCGGTTTGCCGGCTGTGCTCAAGACCCGAACTCTGGGTTACGATGGCAAGGGACAAACTGTATTGCGTAGCCTAGCCGATCTGGATACTGCCTGGAAACAACTTGGCGGCATGCCCCTCATTCTGGAAGGATTTATACCTTTTGACCGGGAAATATCCGTCATAGCAGTACGTGGGCTTCATGGCGAAACCAAATTTTATCCTGTTTCAGAAAACACCCATCTCGACGGCGTTCTGCTTCTTTCAAAAAGTTGCCCCGATGACCTGATGCAGCAACCTGCACAAGACTACGCAAAACAATTACTGGACTCACTAAATTACGTGGGAGTGCTTGCTCTGGAACTATTCCAGGTGGGCGAAACACTTCTCGCTAATGAAATGGCACCCAGGGTGCACAACTCAGGCCACTGGACTATTGAAGGGGCCGAGACAAGTCAGTTTGAAAACCATCTGCGGGCGATACAGGGATTACCGCTGGGAGCGACAACCCCTGTGGGATACGCGGCCATGGTTAACTTTATTGGCAGCATTCCCAAATCAGAGCAGGTGCTGGCCCTGCCTGGTGCGCATTTGCATGATTATGGCAAAGAAGCGCGTCCAGGTCGCAAGCTTGGCCATGTGACTTTACGGACACAAAGCAAACCTGCCGTGTTTGATGGAATTGACCAGTTATTGGCACTGACACGCCATGATGGCGTAGCGTGAGTTAAGATGACTACCCGTTCACCGGACAGTGTTATTCAAATTTGCGTTAAAAAGGGCCATAGTATGTCCACTCAATATAGTCGAGGTGTGCAATGGCAAGACCAGCGACGAGCGTGAATTTATAGAGGCTGCGAAAGAACAGATCGCAGCGGCCAAGACAGCCGATGCATTACGCGCTGCGCAAGCGCTACTCCTGCCATTCATGTCGCCGCAATATCAGGGTTAATGGCCCCGGCCAGAATGCTGTTGCAAGTTGCCACGCTGTATCGGGTATGTCCCGCGCCCACTCAGCCATTTGAGACGCGTCAGCAATATGAATAATTAACGGATGATCGACTGGTCGGCCCTTTGCTTCAAACACCCGGCGCATTGCCAGTGGATTGGCTGCATCAGCCCCCAACCCATATACCCGTCTCGGTAGGGAACGCTACTGTGTCGCCGGCAGGCAATAGTTCAACTGCGGTACGAATTTCACCTTGCTTCACCATGCCAGCTATCAAGAAGTCGATTTGCCAAAAATAGGTTTTATCTTTTCTGATGCAATACCCGCTTTTGCATCTCCTGTGCCGGTTGCAGAATTCTTTGTGGATGGTTCATGCAGCTTGCATTGCAACAGCAGTTCCGCTGCACGTCCACCACTACCCCAAACTTTGATACAGCGTTCCACTTCGAGGCGGACCACATCGCGCACGCCTGCCATAGTTGCAGCATAACCCTCGGCTCCTGCCAACGCATTATCCCGGATACGCTTTGCCGCAATATCCAGCAACGTCGAACTATAGTTAATTTTGGCTGCTCCAAAACTGATCATGCGCCGCAATTGATCGTCAGTAAAACCAACACTGTCATGGATCCCAAGTGGAATACCCACGGCCTGATTGATTTTTGAGAGCCGGGTGAAGTCATATTTATTGCCACCACTGTTCATGCGGTTGACCGATACTGCCAGGCATTCCACGCCAGTGCGCTCAACATAATATTTAGCTTCGAGCGGCGACGTCGTGCCACTGCCGGAAGATTCCGCGCCCTCATTAGCCTGATCATTTTCAAGCAGACCAACTTGACCTACAACCATCACACCATAAGGCTCTGCCAAGCCGACTACTTTTTGAGTTAACGACACATTTTCAGGCAGCGGGCGAGAAGACGCATTAAAAACCACCCCCCCACACCCCATTTCAATGGCTGCTTGCGCTGCTTCCGGTTTATCTTCTACCTCAATCTGAAAAGCAACCGGAATAGACGCACGCTGCCCCATTTCTATGACTGCCCGCGCCAGTGACTCGATATTATCCGTGCCAGGATAAAACTTAGAAACGCTCAAAATAATCGGAGCACGCATATTTTCCGCCGCCTCAACCACACCCTCCAAGATATCCCAGCCAGCCACACCAAATGCACCCACTGCGTATCCATGACTGTAGGCGTGACTAAGCATGTTTTTCATATTAACCAATGGCATTCCTAATCTCCTGAAAAATATAGCCTGCAACATTTGCTAGACTACTCCACTCTATCTGAACAGCTTTTCCTCACCAGATTCATCGATCCTATTAAGACCTTCACCAATCACCAAAATTACCTTTACATTTGGTCAGTTAATCGTTAAAGACGGGCTAGGGGTTGCAGTAGTCGCAGCGGCCCGGATCTGCATATTGCCGGTCAGCTCGCTCGCGAGCCTCGCGGTGCGCGCACTTGATGCATCCATGAACCTCGACGCGGGTTTCGCGCGTGGGTGCGCCGCAGGCTTCACACGGGAGACCATCCACGCGCTCGACGATCCAGAATCCCGGCGTGCCGCAGGCCGGGCAGAGCGCGTTCAGCTTTTTCACTAGATCCTTGGCCGCCAGACGGATGTTGGCCATGCGGGTGGGGTTGGCGTGGGCACGTACGTCGTTTTCGACGAATACCCGCCCGTTTCCCGATGCAGCAAGCGCCCAGGCAAAGGCAGCTTCCAGCTCCGTCCAACTGGCGATCCACTTGCGCATGCGCAGGTCGTCCTCGCCCACGGGGCGCACCACCAGGTGGTGTGCGGCAAAACCCGCCTGCTTTGCGTAGGCCTCGACCGCAGCCCAGTCTTCTGCCAGCAGGTGCGAGAGGTTAGCCGCGCCCTGTGCAACGCCCACGACCTCCAACTCGCGTTCATCATCGATAAAAATCAGGAACTCCATGTTCCAGGGAAACATCCCCGCGAACGGGTCGGCGCCGAACAAGCCATCGCTGGCGAGCCCGAGCGGCAGACCGGAAAGCTGCATGCCTGCGCGCGGAATGTCGCGGGTGAAGGTACCAAGGAGATCCGTGTTGTAGCCACTCTCATGCCGAACCCGGCAGCCCAGAGCTCCCTCCAGTACAGGGGCAATGACGCGTTCCTTACCATGCAGTGTGAGCAAGGCCACCTCGGCGCCGGAATAAGCAGAATCGCCCGACGCCATAACAGTCCCGAGTAGTTTGCCTTCCTCTCTCATGCGCTAGCGGACTGAGGTATGTCGGTCCGTTCCCAATGGGCGTCAGATACTCTGCGGTAGACACAACCATCCTCGTCTATGTGGAACAGGTGCAACCAACCATTCTCCACCAACTGACGAACCAGTTCATGACGGGCAATGATGCGATCCATAGCCGTCTGTGGCGCCTCAATGAAGACGCTCAGCCGCAAAGGTTCATGCACCCAGCGCTTGCCATCGTGCAGAGACTGAATTGGCAGACCTACGCGCAGATCACCGCCGTTACCCTCCAGCACGCCGATGGCACCACCCGTCACGTTATGCAGTACCTTGTTGCCGCTGCCGAAGCGCTGATTGTCGACTACGGAGCCGTAGTATTGCATGTTGATCCAGTTCGCTACCACCATAGGCGCGGTCATGATCAGTTCCAGGATTTGAAAGCCATTGTCGGCTTGCCACTGGTAATCATGCAGGAAGGCTCGCCCACCCAGATCCATGCTAGCCGTGCGCTCCCGCGGTGCGGCAATAAAGGCGGCATTATTGGCCAGAGCCCACTCCGGCCGCACCTGGGACCAGTCACGGCTGCGCTGGCGCACATTAGCCTGCACTGCCAGATCAGTCTGGCCAGCGATTCCCAGCAAGGCAGAGCGCTGTATGCGCGTCAGGTCTCCGGCTTGCTCCAACCATAGTCGCAGCTTCGCCAGATCCTGGAGCAACTGCTTGGGTACGTCATCGGTATCGAACAAACGCACCTCGTCCGTGGTAGTGTCGTGCAACCCAGCCAGGAACCAGGTGTCCTCGGGGATTACGATGCCGCGTTGCTGCAAATCGCGTCGCACTGAAGGCTGATTCAGCAGCGCAATCACTACACGGGCACTGGCCTCGCCGGTCTGTCCGGCACAGGCGCCGCAGTCCAAACCGGTGGCGTGAGGGTTATTCACCGTGGTGCTGCCGTGGCCCGCCAACAGTACCAGACGCCCGAAGTTGTCGGTCATCGACATGGCACGCAGGATGCGCTCGGCATGCCCAACCCAATCAGACGGCGGGATTCCAGAATCTACATGATGGGGGCAGGTCTGCGTATTCGAGGCCTCGGCCAGCGTCGGGCCTATGCGATCTAGAATTTGCTGGTCGAGACCCTGGGTATATGGATCTGGAACCGGCCTGCTCCAGCCAAAGCTGTCGGTCAGCAGCTTGGACGCATACATCAGCCCGGCGGCCTCGACAAAGGAGAAACAGGAGGAAGCTGACAGCTTGAACCCCTTCCATGCCTTGGACATACCAATACGCCGGCGCCTCTTCGTAAGTTCATTCGTTGTCTGCTGATCGCCGTCCTTGACCTTGTCATAGATGCGATAGGCCGGATTGAAGATGATTGGCACATGGCTATGGCCGGAGCTGGCACCCAGGGGCACGTGCTCGATGAAGATGCCAAAGAAACCGGCGAACCCGATGGTCTGCACCGATGGCGCAACGGTCTCAAGGGAACGGCGAAACACCTCGGAACGCACATCGATGCAGAAAGCCGCCTGGGCCGTAGGCCGGGTACGCGCGCCCTTACTGGGTGCACTGTTGATGCCGGCGATTACCGTGCGCTGAAAACCGATTTCCATGGCGTTGAGCATGATGCGGTCTATCTCCGCCGCCACCTGGCGCTTGGCGGAGGGCGGACGCATGCTTGCGGCCAGCATTTCGCGCCAGCGTGCCTCCAGGGCTACCGACTTCTTTTCCTTGAACAACAGCACATCCCACATCAGACGGATGGCCAACAGGTCCACGATGGAATCGTCCCGCTTGCCGCTGAGTTCTGCCTGCCAACGCAAGTAGCGTGCCCAGGCCGCCCAGCCACCGATGCTCAGCAATGAGGCATGCAGGTAGCGCTCCATTCCCTCATCCGGGATACCCAGTTGAGCAACTGCCCAAGCGATGGCGGTACGCGGATCTGCATGCACCCGGCTGACTTCCGAGCGGAAGTTGTGCAGGCCCATCATCGCCGGACTGCGGTCGATGGCGGCAGCCTTGCGCCAAGATGCATACAGCGATTGGTCTCGCCAGGGCATGGTCACGATGGCCTGGCCCAGATCAAAGTAGGCAGCACAGTGCAGGCTGATGCGCTCGGTGACAAAGCTTGACCAAAGCCCGCCTTCCACCTGCTCCAGCACTTCGCTGACCGGAGCCATACCGACTCTGGGGCGGGGCGCCGCGGCTGCCAAAGTCCATTCAACTATTGATATATCAAGGTGGCTGCCACAGCGAACGATGGCCTGCTGCAGGTCTTCTCGCGAGATACGGCCATTTGCCAATTGCTCGCGGTAATAGTCACGCGGCATATAAAGATTAGAGCCGGTAATACGAGCCAGGGTGTCAGAGGCTGCTTGGAAACTGTGGTCACTCAACCCGAAAAATGGATTAACGGCAATGAAGTGCTTCAGCGGCCAAAGTGGTGCTATTCTCCCGCAAGCTGCATCGATACACCGGTTCAGTTCGGCAGTATCGAGCGCTGTCAGTTTGCGCGACTCGGCTTGCGCTGTCTTCGCTTGTGATGAAGGCTCTTCGTAGATCGCGCTCTCAGACCCGCTCATGGCGATACTATCGTTTTTGTTCATGCTTAACCTCCGTGTGACTTTTCTGCGGCAAAGGGTGTATGTATGCTGCCTTGTAACGGTGTTGGGCTAGGCCATACTCGTTGCAACAGCCTAGTGATGTACACGTCGATGTACAGGCCGTTATAGAGATGCATATAGAGACCTTCGACTAGGGGCACCGGGGCGTATTTGAGAAACTTCTGTAAGAACAACAGCGCCAGAAATATACCGACGATGGCGAGTGCCAATGCTTTCTGAAAAGGCCCTGCCACATCCCTTATGGGCAGTACGCTACCCATAAGGGCTATATCAAACAGGGCATGCAGACTGAAATAGGCTATGCAAACTAAGGCGCTCAACCCTAGGCCACGAAGTAGGAATGCGCCGTTGCTCATCACGCTGGCCGTTTGCAACAACAGTTGGCTCGTGGCAATCGCGACGATGGTGCCTGCGGCGATCAGGGCAGGTTGTGCCTCAGGAGTGATGCCGAAAACGGCCCCCACGCCTATCGTCATGAGTCCCCCGGTTGCCAGGGCAATGAGCAGACGTCCGAATTTAAAGTCTCCGGTACTGCTTGTCATGGTTGGTGCCCGGAAGGCATCCACACCACTACCAGAGGCCAGAAAGGCGTGGGCCTTGTACAGGGAGTGGGCCACCAGATGCAGCATGGCCAGGCTATAGAGTCCGAGACCGCACTCCAGCAGCATGAATCCCATCTGCGCAGTGGTGGACCAAGCCAGCGACACCTTGATACTTGTCTGGGTGAGCATCACCAGGGAGGCCAGGGCTAAGGTTACGAGCCCGATCACTGCCAAAATGTCCAGTGCGAGTTCGGATTGAGACATGATGGGGCTCATGCGGATGATCAGGAACGCGCCCGCGTTAACAATGCCTGCGTGCAGTAATGCGGACACTGGCGTTGGCGCCTCCACAACCTGGATCAGCCAGCCATGGAGGGGAAACTGGGCAGATTTGAGAACAGCGCTCAGCACGATCAGCATCGACGCCCATTGCAGGGCCAGCGGTAATGGGCCTTGCATCGCCGCCATGCTGCTTAACAAGTCCGCGTACTCCAGACTATGCAGGGTCGAACCAATCAGAAAAATGGCGGTCAGATGACTCAAGTCGCTTATGCGGTTGGCAATGAACTTTTTATGCGCCGCCAGCACGGCTGCCGGACGCTCGCGATAGAATGTCAGTAGCTGGTGCAGGCACAGGCTGTTGGAGATCCAGGCCAGCCAGAACATGAGCATGTTACCCGATACGATCAGGGTCAGGATGGTGCCTATGGTCAGACTAAGCCACTTGTGAAAGCGACCCTGATTGCGATCCCCATCCAGATAGTTGCGTGAGTAGCGGGTCACTACGGCGCCGACGAAGGACACCAAAACCAGCATGATAACAGTGACAGTATTGACATAGGCAGTGATGGAAAAGGCACCGATGTTTCCTGGGAGATCGATAGTGTAGAGGGTCCAGGTGCGGGTGCCGTCAAAGCTGTAGACTACTGCTGCCAGTAGGGCGCTAAGGCAGGCTAACCAGGCAAGGGTGCCGTTCAGGCGCGCCATGAATTGCGGACGCAGGTTGGCCCAGGCGGTTGGTATCAACCCCGCCAACAGCAACAGCAATGGGGCCAACAGGACCAGAATGGGCGTAAGGAAGCTAGGCAAGATATGCATGACAATCTCCGATTAGGATTTGGAAAAGCGGGGCGACGAGCCCGTCGCCGCCACCCTTTTTCGGCGGCAGATAACTGCCGGGCGATGTCTGCCGATATTCCTTAACACCTGCCTCATACTCTTTTTCGGCCATGTTTTCTCTCCTAGTGCTATGGTTAATAAGTTCTGTTAGAACCGTCATACACGGTCCGATGGCATGATTGAATTGTGTAGCAGATAAGAAATAAACAGAAGTTAAAGATATTTACTTATACAATTAACCTTTATTTATCATTTAATCGCAAGCGCTTATTTAAATACAACTTTTTACTCAACCACGAACACATCACTGCGCGAAAACGGCGCGTTCAGCACCTCGGCATGCAATGTCATCAAAACTGACTTTTTCGGTATTCATCGTGTCAATCCCATATAAAGCATAGGTAATTTCTCTGGCAAACGCTGTACGTGATCCACCACCATATAATTTCTCGCGCCGAATATTCGCGACACATACTGATCAGCCCGTGGATCCAGGCTGAGACAGTAAGTGGATACCCCGTTACGTGTTAATTCCTCCACCGCTTTCTTCGCATCAAAACGCAGGTATTGCGGATCGCGCACATCATTGTCTGCAGGTTCGCCATCTGTTATCACCAGCAGCAGTTTTTTGTTGCTGGGCTGGCGTTTCAGTATCGATCCTGCATGACGCATTGCTGCGCCCATACGCGTGGAAAGCTGCCCGCTCATACCCGCCAGACGAGACTTTGCTTTATCGTTATATGGTGAGCCAAAATCTTTGTAGCGAAAATATTCCACATCGTGACGCCCATTTGAATCGAATCCGTGAATCGCAAATGGATCACCGATCTTGTCCAAAGCGTCAGCCAATAACACCGTCGCTTCCCTTGCCAATTCCAGCACAGTACTTTCGGAGCCGAGTACGGCATCATTAGTGGATTCGGATAAATCAATCAGCAGCATCACAGAAAGTTCGCGCACTTTGCGTACATTGCGAATCATGATGCGCGGATCAGGCTGTTCACCCATACGCATTTCGATCATGGCGCGTACTGCGGCATTGATATCGATTTCATCACCATCTTCCTGCTTGCGCAGACGCTGTACACCCTGCGGCTGCATAGCTTCAATCAGGTATTTAAGCCGCGCAACGATAGGTTTGTGCTTGACTACAATATCGTCAATTAATTGCAACTCACCGGGCTTAGCTCGCTTTTCCAACACTGTGCACCAGTCTGGTCGATCCAGTTGCATCTGATAATCCCACTCTGGATAATGATAGGGATCAGGCGGCGGTTCACGACCTTCCTGCTGGTTGATACTGGTTGTTTCCTCATCGCGAAAAAACTCGCTGTTGAGCACCCAAATTTCATTAGCATCATCGCCTGCACCAGGCACATCAATTGCATTAATCATTTCCATCACGCTGACGTACTTGCGGGTTTGCTGTGTGGTGACACCAGCAATTACCTGCCCGGCTTCACGGATATCCTCGAACTCCCACATATACTGGTTGTCATCACGATAAGGGATATCAATCACGTCATTAGACTGACTATAAATCACGCCCATGCCCTGCATTTCTTCCGCAAGGCGAGTACCAATTTCGCGTACCCAATCCGTCACATTTGGCTGCGCTTTGTTTTCACTGAACAGGCTAAAGCCAAGACTTACCCAAGGGTGATTATCACGATAATCTTCGTCCAGCAGAATGCGTGCTAATCGCGCCATCAATCCCACAGCGGTATCACCCGATTGCGGGGTGACCGTATGAAATGACAACCATGTTTGCTTAAGTCCAGGAAATTGCGCTACTGCCAACCCTTCAATGCGTGCATCTTCGATCAACCCGATCAGCACAACTTGCAACGCGCTCAGCCCGGTACTGTCAAATTGCTCAGTGGTATATACCTGATGGCAAGCCGCATGTGCTGCACTGGCACGGTAAAGATCAATACCGGGTATGCGTACTTCTTCACCAATAGAAGAATCAAAAACAAAATCATCGAATGCATCTGGTAAATGAATAATATAACCGTCAATTGAAGGGCGATACCCTTCGCGCTGTTCAAAGTCACCGCTGGTTGGCCGCATAAAAAAATCACGCCCCCACAAAGCGCGCATATACATACCAATGCGTCGCTGTACATCAATAAACAAGGTGCCCTTGCGCTCTTTTTGCAACACGCCGATAGACTCGGGACTTTCCAGGCTGAAATATTTAAGCTGTCCATCAAAATTGGTTTTGTGGGCCTGTGCACCCCACAACGCCCACCGCCTTAAGCCACCCAGTGTAAGCTGCCCCAGCAGTGTACTGAGATGATCCAGCATCGGACGAATTCCACGTGGCGCTTGCGCCAGCAACGTATCCAGCAAATGCAAAAATCCGCGAAACAACTCAGGATCACCAAGGCGTGCAGCGGCTACAGGACTGGTAGCAAAAATGGCAGCAATCACAGATGCGCTGGTCTTGGAATACATTTTGATTGCCGCGGCAAGCAGATCGCTCACAGAGTCTTCACCTAACTCGCGCGCAACTGCAGGTGCATTTTGAATAAATGTCACGACCAGATCAGTACCACGACCCAATGATTTTAAACCGGTAGCACCTTGCAGATAATAGTTTTCCAGTCCACGTGGGCTGAACACGCGAGCTGCTTCACTCCAGGACGCACGTAGCACTTCGCCTGCATGCTGCTCAAGTGCGTCCAGAATATCCTGATATTTTTCAAGTTCGACCGCCATAATCCTGCTCCGGATGGTGTGTTGCTTTAGTGAGTTGTTGTATGCAGTGTAAAAAGGACACAACACGCAACTGACCCATTAAGGTGGATAACCCCTTGGAAAACCCACCTGCGCGATACTAAGTTCAGAAAAACGTGCTTACTGCTGCATCTAGGGCATCGCGCATATCAGGATCATCCGTAATCGGGCGAACCAGGGTCATGCGGCAAGCTGACATGGGATCCACACCGCTGGCAATCAAACTACCCGCATAGATCAACATACGAGTGGAAATCCCTTCGTCCAGACCGTGTCCTTTCAAGTTGCGAGCGCGCTCGGCGATCGATACCAGCTTACTGGCCACGTCTTGTGAAACCCTTGTCTCATGCGAGACAATTTCAGTTTCAATCTCATGGTCAGGGTAGTTGAAATCCAGTGCACCAAAACGCTGCTTAGTAGACTGTTTCAAGTCCTTCATCAGCGATTGGTAGCCGGGGTTATAAGAGATAACCAACTGAAAATCTGGATGCGCCTGGATTAACTCGCCTTTCTTTTCAAGTGGCAGCACACGGCGGGCATCAGTCAGTGGGTGAATGACTACGGTTGTATCCTGGCGCGCTTCGACCACCTCGTCCAGATAGCAGATGGCACCGTGGCGCGCAGCAATGGCCAACGGACCATCTTGCCAGCGGGTTCCAGAGGCATCCAGCAGAAAACGGCCAACCAGGTCGGAGGCGGTCATATCTTCGTTACACGCTACGGTAATAAGCGGCTTGCCCAATTTCCAAGCCATGTATTCAACAAAGCGTGTTTTACCACAGCCAGTTGGGCCCTTCAGCATCATCGGCATACGGACTGAGTAGGCGGCTTCGTACAGTGCTACTTCATCTGTTACTGAGCGGTAATAAGGTTGTTCTTTAATACTGTATTGGCTAATCACGTCATTCATGATGGTTCCCTTTAAAGTTGGCAGCAAAACTGTCGACAACTTGTAGCAGGGGCATCTTCAATGACGCCTCGCGCTACTGCTTAGCCACTGCCGACTGCATTTCGCAGTACATAATGATTTACAATCAAACTCTCAGTCTGGCCAGACACGGTCTGGGTGCAGCATGCTGGTTGAATTGGTTGAGCTAGCTGCAGGTTTTATTGCAGCAACTTTTGTGGCTGGCTTGGCAGCGCTTGCTGTTGCTGGTTTAGCTGCTGACTGAGCGTCAGACTTTTCCGCAATGGCAGGTGTCTTGGCTTGCTGCGCTTTAACCTTACGTACACCCTGTGCAAGTTTGGATCCCATTTTTTTTACAGACATAAAACCTCCTCAATTATTGCTTCAATATCTGCCACGGCCTGCTGGCCGCGTTTACCCATGCCGTATACACTCTGACCTTCTATTGCCGCGCTACGGTATGCCGCGCGTCGCTGCATACCGGCAATCAGCACCGGCACATCAAATTCTGCCACTGCTTCCCGCATATCCCTTGACAGGGCATTACGCGTTTCAAGTTGATTCAGTACCAGACAGGCCCGTAGATCAGGGTTGTACTGCCTGGCTTCATTGACTGCAACGGCCATATCGACACTGGCCCACAAATCAATCGGTGATGGCAGCACCGGAATCAAGGCCAGGTGTGCAACGCGCATAATCGCTGCGACTGCATCACCCTGTACCGTCGGTGGACAATCCACTACCACATAACGATGTTTACGCGACAATTTGCTAAGCACACCGGCAGGATTTCCACCCAGTTGCGCTACCCCCGGCAAACCTGAAGTTCCCCCGCCCATTCCTACCCACTGGGTAATTGAACGTTGCGGATCGGCATCTACCAGATGTGTTGAGCTACGTAATGCCAGCCCTGCTGATAAATTCAGTGCCAGCGTGGTTTTTCCTGTACCACCTTTCTGGTTGATCACCGCTATGATTCGGTTAGTCATGGCCGCTCCGTATGCTAGTGTCGGTGAGACCGTCTAAATACTCACCCCGCTATTATTTTTCAATTTTCGTCGCCAGCGCCTGCATTTCTGCAATAAAATTAGAATCCATTTCACGCAATACTGCCTGCCCTTCTCCATCAATACTGATATTGGCGTAGGTCTTACCAAAGCTCACATCAGGATAGTAATCATCACGTTTCGATAATACTGCCAGATCATCCAGGAACTGACGGGTTTCAGCATAACTGCCGAAATCAAAACGCTGATTAAACTGCGCAACGCGTTCTTTACTGGCGCTTGAACCAGCATTCACATCTTTAGTTTCTGTCATGATATGGCTCCTTTCTGAATTTCCATCAGTCCTCGATCCAGCTCACTCAAGTGACCCAGTTCGTCTTGCAAAATTTCAGCAAACAGCGACTGCGTCTCGCTATCTCGTATCCGTGAACAGTAGTGCGACGCTTCTTCATACAAACGAATCGCCTCAATTTCCAGCACACGATTTATCTGCAACATTTCTTCAACGCTACGCCCAGTTCGCACTGGTGGTAGCTGGGTGGCATTGGAAGGAATACCCAGCACCAGCATTCTTTCCATCAGACGTTCAGCATGAACCAGTTCTTCATTCACATCCTCTCGCATACGCGCACTCATGCCAGCCATGCCCCATAAACCAACCAGCTTGGACTGCATCAGGAATTGTTGGACTGCAGCCAGTTCATGGCTGAGAGCGCGCGTCAGATATCCGCATAAACGTGGGTCGGAATACATAGCCATCCTCCATTCGCCTTAAATGCCGTTTTTAGCTGATATCACCTTCAGTGCTGCCCATACTACCGTCAGGTGTACTTGGCAGAATGTTCTCTACCTCGGAGTGCACGCGAGCAATAATGTGTGCTGCTACCAGACCATCACCGACGCGTTCACACGCATCTGCTCCGGCACGCACTGCTGCGTTAACCGCGCCAGTTTCGCCACGCACCAGTACGGTAACGTATCCGCCACCAACAAACTGACGACCTACCAGGCGAACTTCTGCCGCTTTGGTCATTGCGTCTGCTGCTTCAATCGCAGGTACC
>JAYVLG010000068.1:0-5434 GCA_043759595.1 Sulfurirhabdus sp.
TCGGCATGTCCTTCCCGCCCGGCTTGGGCTTGGGTATGTCATCCAGATTCTTCAGAATTGCTTCAGTGCGGAAGGCGATGATGTCCAAATTCTGCTTTCCGTTTACTTCCTTTTCGAGGACTTTCAGATGTTTCTGTATCTCCGCGAGGTTGCCGCTCATTTTCATCATCATCATTTTGACACTTTCTTTCATCGCCGCGTCCATGGTCTTGACATGCGCCGCTTGAAAGTCTTCTATCATGCTGTGTGCGCGCTTCATTTCAGCAAAGGCAGCCTTGATGTAATGACTGTCAATCTTGTTCCGTCTTTCCGTAGACTGCATATTCAGTGACTTGGTGTATACAGTCATGTACAGAACAGATGCCTGGGCCAGGGCTTTATTTGGCTCCTGCATCATAGCCATTCTGGCATCCGGTTCACCACCCATCATGGCACCCATACCGCCAGCGTCGTGGCCATCATGCCCTTGCTGGGCAAACGCCGCAGGTGCGGAAAGAATCAAACCTGCCGCAATAATCAAAAAAACATTCTGTGGTTTCATAGCGTCTCCTTCAATGAACAATATTAACAATAATAACAATAACTGGATCATCAATACATGCTGTCATGGATCCGGTCTTGCGTAGATACAACAAGCTTCTATTGAGGATAACAACGAACGAGTGCGGTGTCATAACTTGCAATAATGTATCCAGTTTAACTCTTCTTTAGAGTGAACGCGCCAAAAGCAGCGCCCCTTCGATTCAGGTCGCTTTTTGTGTGACTGCACTCTTTTTTGGACGGCCACCCTTTGCGCCATCACAAAATTGGGGTCATATCTCAATACTGTTCAGTTAATTGACAATGTTTCATATAAATCAATATGTTACTGATATTTTCTGCGCGAAATGTTATTTAACCGAACAGTATTGAGATATGACCCCCTGGGCATGCTGTTTTTTTGCCTGACATGTTGTAAGTAAAACCATTTCATTTACGACTAAGAGTGCTGGTAGCTAAATTAGCATCAGGCTATCAGCAGAAAAGTGTGAGATTCAAGCAATGCAACCGATAGGCAATGGCTGAAATATTGACTGGTTAAGTTGCCTGGTGTTTACTCTTTGTCCACAATCAAACTTTAAGGAGAATATTTAATGAAATATATATGGATATTAATTAGCATGTTGGCTATTTCTTTTTCAGCAAACGCAGATGACACCATGAAAACTCAAGCAAGCAACCACGGATTTAATGATACTCAGGCACGGCTGGAAGCAGTACTTAAAGAAAAAGGATTAATTCTGTTTGCCAAAATTGATCACGCGGATGGCGCCCATAAAGCAGGCATGAAAATGCAGCCCGCCACGGTAACGATTTTTGGAAACCCTAAAGGTGGCACCCCATTCATGGTGACATCACCTGAAGCGGCGATAGATTTTCCGCTCAAAGCACTGTTGTGGGAGGATACCAGCGGCAAAGTATTCTTGAGCTACTACACTGTTTCCTCAATTGTGGCAAAACATAAAATCATCGGTCAGGATGAATTGGCGAAAAAGCTGGATGGATTATTGGCAGCAATCGCTCAATCAGCAACTGAATAAACCGCAAGCCACGATATGGCGTACTAAAATAACCGGGGGCAGAGTAAACTCAAATTTCTGTTGAATGGTTTAAGTTTACTCTGCCCCCGGTTATTTTGTCGTCGCAGCGACGGAAGATTTGGCCGGTGATGTGGCTGACTCATTGGAAGCTCATTTTGACGAGCTGCCGGATGGGCAAACCTGTATGGTGCCATTTAATCGCCTGCTTTCCTGTTTCAGCCTGGAAGAAATACAACTGCTATTCAGAACTGTCGCGCGCAGCGCACTGGATCCCAGGGAAAGTCATCTGTGCGAAATTTTGAGGGCTGATGCAAATACGAATGGATGATAACCATCCAACTGTTCTATCTGTATAACCAGCCTTTCCCACAAATAAAAACTGCACCATCATTTACTGTTGCAGAGTAGATTCAAGGTATAAAATTCGCATTTCTCTTTTGCATCAACTTTAGTCACGCCAATTTTAAGGAAATAATATGTCAGAAGGATTTCATGTACATGGTGCGCACGATCACGCGGTGGAACATCAGGCTCAGAGCGGTGATAGTCTGGCGGGTTATGTTGCGATTTTCACCGCGATCCTGGCTTCGGTAGGCGCGATTGTCAGCTATCAGGGGGGAGACACGCAGAATCAGGCCATGCTGTTCAAGAACGAAGCGGTGCTGAAGAAGGCCCATGCGTCCGACCAATGGAATTTTTATCAGGCCAAAAGTAGTAAGGGGCATTTGATGGAGCTTGCAGCCGAAATAGCACCTGCGAATAAACGGGAGTATTACAAGAGCCAGATCGAAAAATACGACAAAGAAAAGAAGGAGCTCAAGTTAAAGGCTGAGGCATTGGAAGCGGAATCGGAAAAGGCCAATGAAGAAAGCGAGCATGCGATGCATCCTCACCATAGATTGGCGCAGTCGATGACACTGATACAGATCGCAATTTCTCTGGCTTCTATCACTGTGTTGACGCGCAAAAAATGGCTGTTTGCGGTGGCGGCTGTAGCGGCTGCAGGTGGCCTGGTAATGTGGGGTTTCGCCCTGTTGGCTTAGGCGAGACTGCTGCCATGAAAGAGATTTTTTATGATTGGGGCAGTGCCAATGTCTGGCTGTTTCACACCATTAATGACATCCGTTTTGAGTGGCTTGATAGCGTCATGCTGCTTGGAACTTTTCTGGGAGGACACACTCTTTTCCCGTACTACCTTGCTTTGTTGGCACTGTTTGCACTGGTTGCAGTGAACACTTCGTTACAGGATTTTATCCATTATCAAACTCGGGTAAAGCGCTGGATGGCTGTGATTGTAGTGTTTAGCCTCGCTTACTTGCTGGATGGTTTATTACTGGGTGTTCTAAAGCCTCTGCTTGATTTTCCGCGCCCGCCACTGGCATTGCCGCTGGGCACAGTGCATATTGTTGGCACAGCGGAATACCATCACAGCCTGCCGAGTGGGCATGCGTCGTTCGCCATGATGGTGGTGGCCAGCCTGTGGCCCATTCTGAACCGCTGGTGGCGCGTGGCAGGCGTGTTCTTTTTATTGTGGGTTGGAATTTCCAGGATTAGTCTGGGTGCGCATTTTCCGGCGGATGTAATGGCTGGATTTCTAACCAGCTTGGCCGTGGTGTTGCTGGTTTATGTTGCGATACAGAAGCTGATGCAGTTAAAGGCTTGATGCTTGGCAATGGGCGGTTTGAAGCTGAAGTTGAAAGTTTGACCGGACGGAGAATGTCAGCTAAAAAGATGGGGCGACCTGCTGGCTGGAGGAAGAATAAACCGGATGAATAATTTAAGTTTACTCTGACCCCAGTCATTGCAGATTCAGCGGAAGGTTGGGGCAGGGGTATGGCTCGAGCTGCATATACAATCATAATATGTTTATATTTTATACTTGTTATAATTGGCTGAAGCGCAGAAGCCAACAATCGTATTCCTGACTGGCGCAAGCGACAGGCTGATGGATGTTGCGGAATTGCGCGAAATTAAAAAAGGAATTGCCTTATGTTTATGATCAATTACAAAGAACTCAGCTGGTGGTACTGGCTTGCCACCGCGTGCCTGCTTAGCGCGGGTATTGCCGGATACCAGGCCGGGTTTCTGTTGGCCATAGGCCTCACTGCGTTTCAGCTGGCACATTTCGCGATACGTGAAAACAGCATCACGTCTTTTCCGGTACAGGTGCGCTTCTGGTATCTGCTGTTGCTGCTCGTGGCCTTGCCTCAACCCATGCAGTTACTATATTGGGTGCCTGCCATAGGAACCTGGGCACAGGAAATATTTGGCTACTGCACGATGGCGCGCATGGTCTCGCTTCTGCCGTGGAATCGCAGCGAGCCATTCTCCCTCGGCTTGTTAAAGCGAACATTTTTTTCACGCCCGGTGCGCGGCAATATACTGCAGGGTCTTCCATCCAGGTAACGGTGAGCAGTACGCTGGCAGCAACTTGAAGCTCCTGAGAGTCTGTGGCCAGACACTTCCCCGGCTCATCTTCACCATGCAAACCATCACCACTTCTCATCAGCTTGAGCTACTGACAGCAAATCTCGCGTCTCTCGTTCTTTTTGGTGGCCCTCATTGCGGCGTTTGCGTCGCGATTAAACCTAAAATCGAAAGCCTGATGGCGCAGGATTTCCCCAATATAGCGCTGGCGTATGTCGATTGCGAGCAGACTCCGGATATTTGCGGGCAGTATGGCGTGTTCAGCCTGCCTGTCATCAAGCTGTATATTGAAGGGCAATTGAGCCTGGAGATGGCGCGCAGTTTCAGCCTTAAGGAATTGGCCTCCCGGGTCGAACGTATCTACAGCCTGTGGCAAGCGACCTAAACTTTAACCCAGATAATTCATAGAACCTGCCCCTCCCCTGACAAGGGGAGGTTGGGAGGGGTTTGAGTTGAATGAATAATCCGGATTTAAAATAATTTCCTGAACAGATTAATCCAGGCAAAAATCGTTTTGTCTATTCTAGCTCTGCTGCGCACACTTGCTTCATGCCCATAAAACGCACGATATACAGCGGTAAATAAGATCTCCAACAAAATAATTTTCTATATGTGCGATAGCGCACGGAACGTCGTGGACGGAAATGGGATATTGCCATCACGGTGTAGCCTGTGCATTGGCTCCGGTTCTTTCTGTATTGAAATGGAACAGAGCGAAACTGGGGTTCGCATAATCGCGAAACATGTCAGCAGCCAATAGTGGCGTAGCACATCAGGATAAATACCAGAAATATCAAGCCGATTTGGCGGTGCTTTCTGGATAAATTAAATAGGAGAAGCAAACTGAAAAAATTTGACAGTATTACCAAACCAGCGATGTGATCCATGGCATTACTATTTGCCGCAGTTGTGGCGGGATGTGGTGGCAGTAGTGGTGGGAGTCTAGGTGGCGGTGGAGGTGCAGGTGCAGGTCCTACGGGTGCAGTTTGCTCGGGGGCGAGTTGCGTGAATCTTGGAACGGCCGGCAATTATGCGATTCTGGCTAAAACAGCTATCGCAACTGTTCCAAGTTCTGTAGTGACGGGTAATGTCGGAGTGAGTCCAGCCGCAAGGACCTTTTTAACTGGATGGTCATTGATCACTGAACCCACCGATACCTATTTCACATCCGCTCAAGTGGCTGCGCCCGGTAAACTGTACGCAGCCGACAATGTGGGGGGGACTACCTCTGTTGACCTGACCACAGCCGTAGGCAACATGCAAACCGCATACACCGACGCCGCTGGTCGAACAGCCTCATCTGCCGCGACTACCAACGTGGGTGGCGGAACGCTTACCAGCCAAACCTTCGCCGCTGTTCCCGGTGGTGTTACCGTCTACGAGTGGGGCAGCGCTGTTACCATACCAACGGATCTCACTTTCACTGG
>JAYVLG010000069.1:0-16737 GCA_043759595.1 Sulfurirhabdus sp.
TTTATTGATTACTTTTTTGATTGATAACGGTTAGCCAATTCCAGTCTTTTCAGGTAGGCATCACGGGCAATTTGCACGTCTTCCAGAAACATCGGCAACTCATCCAGCAACAAGGCTTGAGGGCCATCCACTAATGCCTTTGCAGGATTAGGATGGAAGTCCACCAACACCATATTAGCACCTGCGATCACACCTTGGGCAACTACCTGCATGATATCCAGCATGCCATCCATCCCCATTACGCGCGTGCCAACAGAATGCGAGGGATCGATACAGACGGGCATACGCGTCAGGCGCTTTACCACCGGAACATGCGCAAAATCCACCAGATTACGGTGCGGATCACCCATATTGGTTTTCATGCCGCGCAAACCAAACACCACTTTGCGGTTTCCTTCTGAAGCCAGATATTCTGCAGCATTGAGAGACTCATCCAGAGTAATACCAAAACCTCGTTTCAGCAGAACCGGAAATTCATTCTGCCTCCCAACTATCTTCAGCAATTCAAAGTTTTGTGTATTCCGCGTACCAATTTGCAGCATGACACCTGTTGCATTCCCGGTTTGGTGCAGCGCTTCCAGAATCTCTGCCACATGAGATTCGTGGGTAATCTCCATGGCGATTACTTTAATACCATATTTACCGGCCAAATCGAA
Organism: Sulfurirhabdus sp.; assembly: GCA_043759595.1. Taxonomy (GTDB): domain Bacteria; phylum Pseudomonadota; class Gammaproteobacteria; order Burkholderiales; family SMCO01; genus Sulfurirhabdus. The sequence goes on from JAYVLG010000069.1 coordinate 657, forward strand.
CACATAAGGCAAACAGGTCTTGCCGTGCCCCTGGAAGGCATAGGGGTTCGTGCGCGGCTTGTAGGCTCCCATGCGGGTGCATACCTGGCCATTATCCTGCAAGGATTTCATCATGAGTTCAACGTGCTCTGGCGTATCCACTGCACACAACCCAGCAAACACATTCAATGTATCCTGGCCAAAACGCACGCCATTATAATCAAAGTGAGTCGGCCGACCATCATCTTTATGGCGGCCAAGCACCCGGTATTCCTCTGATACTCTCACAACGCGCTCAACACAGGGCAGGCTTTGCATATAATCCAGCGATAGCGCTGCTGTATTGCCTATCAGATAAATTTCAGTTAATTGCTGCTCTATACCTTGCTCATGATGAACGCGAGCACGGATATTAGGAAGATTTTCCAGATACCCCATTAATTGCAAATATTCAGGGCTTTGTGGATTGGAATTGGGTGTAAGAATCAAAATCATGGCTGTTGGTATCCAGTGAACTATCGTTACAGTAGAAATAGTAAGATAGCGCGCAATAAAAAACGTAACAGCTAGATTCTAGCGTAAAAATTAAGAACTTGATAAGTTATTCATCAAGCATATCATCATAATATTTACAGAAGAGTGAGACAAGCGCTCACAGGCAGCTTTTAAAAAGCCGCTCGCAACGACCCCATTTACATCAAAAAACTCAGTGGGTCATTTGAGCTGAACTAAGCAGCCGCGTAATCTCAGCTTCTGCTTCGATCCAATCCTGAGCAGAGTTTCCACCTTCAAAACCACGCTTTTCAGCACGGTAATAGGCTGCTTCAGCGATCATTTTATAACGCTGTTCCGGGCTAAATTCAATTTTTTTCTTCCCTCCCACCGTTGCTTTTGTGGATGTGGTTTTTTTTGTGGTGGCAGAACTGCTTTTCGTTGCGGCAGGTTTTTTAGCTACCGCCGTAGCGACCTTCTTTTCTGGCACTTTTTTGGTTGCTGCTGGTGCGGCTTTCTTGGCAGGCGCTTTGGTTATTGCTTTGGCTTGAGTCATCAGATTTCTCCTTCAAAAACGCGTCACATCAAACTGCTTTCGCACAGTGAGTCCGTAGTATTTTCATACTGAATTCATATTTATAGCATAGATTAAAACAAATGAAATACACGCGCATTACTCCGATATTTTTCAATCGTTACGCCACGCATTTACAATACTACCAACCCTATGTGACGATCAGATTAACGCCATGCTACAGTTTACTGATGAGCAATATACGTACCAGCTTTCCATTTGCTTTCTGCATCACCACTTTGAAAAACGAGATGTAAATTCCGTAGTAATTAAGAAAAGCCTGGAATGCTTGGAGCAATTTAATGCAAGCCGTTAACTTTAGTGGTATTTTGAATATCAATGAGACGTGAAAAACGCATCACGCATGTACGGTATGTTTTTACATACTATGAGATGTAAAAAAGTGTTACCCAATAATCGACAAGGTTTCTTGCACCTATCTTGTGCAAGATCAAACCTCACCGCACCAAACTTGCACAATTGGACACGCAACTTCCGAAGTGCCTAAGCCGTACCCCCTACAGTCAAGCCGTCTATGCGTAGCGTAGGTTGCCCAACTCCAACTGGAACACTTTGACCTTCTTTACCGCAAGTTCCCACTCCTGGGTCCAGCGCCATATCATTGCCAATCATGGATACGCGAGTCAATACGTCTGGTCCGTTTCCGATGAGGGTGGCGCCTTTAACCGGGTAGGTAATTTTGCCATCTTCAATCATGTACGCTTCGGCCGCTGAGAATACAAATTTGCCACTGGTGATATCTACCTGCCCACCACCAAAATTAGCTGCGTACAGGCCATGTTTCACCGACTTTATAATTTCTTGCGGATCTTTATCTCCATTCAGCATATAGGTGTTGGTCATGCGGGGCATAGGGATATGAGCAAAAGACTCGCGACGGGCATTCCCCGTGACAGGCACACCCATTAAACGGGCATTCAGTGTGTCTTGCATGTAGCCCTTAAGTACACCGTTTTCAATCAATACCGTGCACTGAGTCGGGTTGCCTTCATCGTCAACATTCAACGAACCACGACGTTGCGCTATCGTGCCATCATCTACTACAGTAACCCCGGTTGCTGCCACACGCTCACCGACACGACCACTAAACGCGGAACTACCTTTGCGGTTGAAATCACCTTCCAGACCATGACCAATCGCTTCATGCAACAAAATGCCTGGCCAACCTGCGCCTAACACTACTGTCATAGACCCTGCCGGCGCCGGGCGCGCATCAAGATTAACCAGCGCCTGATGAACAGCTTGCTGAGCATACGTTTTTAAAACCTCTTCGGTAAAATACGCATAATCAAAACGGCCACCACCCCCTGCACTGCCTTGTTCACGCTTGCCGCCGGATTCCGCAATCACTTGCAGCGATAAACGCACTAGCGGACGCACGTCGGCTGCCATATGACCATCCGAACGTGCAATCAGCACCACATCATATTCACTAGCCAGGGATGCCATCACTTGGGTAATACGGGGATCTATTGCCCGCGCATATTTTTCCAACCGCTCCAACAGCGCGACTTTCTCTGCGTCCTTCAGGCTTGCCAACGGATCGTGAGGTTGATAGAGGCTGTGCCCGCCCGCCCGTTGAATAACATGCGTCGAATGCGCTGCGCCCGCTTTAGCAATAGCGCGAGTTGCGTCACCAGCCTGATTCAAAGCATTCAGACTGATATCATCAGAATAGGCAAAAGCGGTTTTTTCACCGGAAACTGCACGGACGCCTACACCTTGCTCGATATTGAAACTACCGGATTTAACCTGTCCTTCTTCCAGACTCCACCCTTCAGAACGCGTGTACTGAAAATACAAATCAGCGTAATCCACATGGTGCGTCATGATTTTGTCGAAAACAGAAGTCAATTCTTGCGTATCGAGGTTATAAGGTGCCAGCAGACAACCGTGAGCAGTTGCGAACAGTGTCTCAGCTCCAGGTATCAGGATGCCGGATTCGGCTTGAGTAGTTTTCATAGGTTTATCTTGGGTCCGCAGCGTTAAGAAGGAATTGTAGCCAATCTGGTTAAGATGGCTACAATTCCATAAAGTTTCAAGAGGGGGTCAGGCTTTAACGGTCACCACCTCAAAATCAAAACTGGTAATCGTACGATGTTTCAATGCAGGCAAGCTCTTACGCAAGCTAGCCTGGTAAGCTGGATTAATTCCTGCCACTACCACGCCTGACCCGCGCGGGAGGCGATCCAGAATAACACCCCACGGGTCCACGATCATACTGTTTCCGTGAGTTTCTCTGCCACTCAAGTGATATCCACCTTGTGCAGGTGCTAATACATAAGCCAGATTTTCAATTGCTCTGGCACGTACGAGCGTTTCCCAATGAGCTTTACCAGTGGTTTCTGTAAAAGCTGATGGAACGACAATAATGTCCACATCCTTCATGGCACGGTAAAGTTCGGGGAAGCGCAAATCATAGCAAATTGATAATCCAATTTTGCCGAATGGTGTTTCAACTACAACTATACGGTCACCTGCTTCGATGGTTTTTTCTTCGCGAAATACCTCATTACCAAGATCCAGACCAAACAGATGTATCTTGTCATATCGCGCGACCATCTTGCCTTTGTCATCATAAACCAGCGTACTGTTGCGTACTTTATTCGGAACTGATGACTCTAACGGGATAGACCCGCCGATCAGCCAGATTTTATGTTTTTTAGCCATTTGACTTAAAAACTTCTGGATAGGCCCTTTACCTTCTTCCTCGCGCGCAGCTACCTTATCTGTATCTTTCAGTCCCATAATGGCGAAATATTCAGGCAGCGCCACCAGTTTAGCGCCCTGTGCCGCCGCACTGCCAATCAGCCGTTCTGCCTCCGACAAATTTGCAGCAACATTTGGCCCTGAAGCCATCTGTATCGCAGCAATCCGGCACACGCCCGGTTGTGGCTTCGCTTTCCCTACGGGTGGCCTGGCTTTTTTTCTGGCAAAGCTGGATTGTGTTTTTTCAGTCATCTCAGTTCTCTGATTTCTCTATTTATTAGTTTATTCTGGTACAGATTGCGCCCCAGATCAACAACATCACTATCAATAAAAGGTGCATGCTGCAAAAATACCAAAAGCATAGTCAACAATGCAACTTATTTAATGCTTTCAACCGGTTTTTAACAACAAAACCTAAAATCCTTAACCGTATTCTTCTCATCCATTCATTCAGTAGTTACGGCAGTTTCACGCCTCACTTTAGCCACGACCGGATCATTCCATGTGCCAGTAACGTTGTACTGATAGGATATTAATTGCCCAAGTGGGTTTTTAAGCATTTTCTGGAGCAGCAGACTGGTTAACCCAACCACCGGACCGCCTAAAAATGCCCCGGCAACCGAAACTCCCTCGTCTACAGAAGGGGTTACTTTAACAAGCAACTTTTGCGTTTCATGCGCAAGGTCGGTTTTCCCGCTCATTTTAACCGTAGCTGCCGGACCTTCGATAGTGAAATCATCGCTATTCAACACGCCACGCTCTATCTTCATGCTACCTGAAATATTATCAAACGCGAACCCTTCACTGAAAACGTCTCTAAAATCCAATGTAATACGTCGAGGCAGGGCCTGCAAACTCAGAATACCTAACAGTTTGCCGAAACCCGGCTCGATTTTTAAGAACTGTCCGCTTGAGGCATCCAGCACAATATTTCCGGACATGCTGGAATAATCCAGATCGGAAGGGCTGCCTTCCCAGGATAGCTGCCCATCCAATGTTGCTGTTCCTCGTTTGACGCTATCAGGGTAACCAAACCGTGCTAAAAAATTGCCGATGTCTTTTACTTCCAGATTGATTTTGGCTTGGGTATTTGGCCGTGCCAACCATGCCTCCCAGAGGCCACTCATTTTGAACACCATATCGGGGTTTGTGAGTTTGAGATTTTCAATCTTCCAGTCATTTCCCTGCTGCACGGCCAGCACTTCCAGCTTGCCTAACTTTCTGTGCTTGACTTCAAGACTGTCTGCGATAATATCCAGCGCAGGAAGCTCTTTATAGGGCGTATTTACCAGCTTTGTATCAGGTGCTGCAGATATGGAATCTGGAATTGAGAGGTTTTTTAAACGGGCATAAATCCTTCCCTTTTCTCTGGGATTCCAATTCACATCCCCATTCAATTCATTGCTGGAAAGTGTCGCCTGCCAACTCTCTCCCATTTTCCATGCATTCATATGAAAAACATTAAAGCGTTTATTGAAAACGTCCAGAGTATCAACTGACAGATTCATGCCTGAAAAATCAATCAGCGGTTCCTGGCCTTTCTGCCCCGGAATCTGAGCGGAAACATTTCGCCATTGATCGAGATTCAAGTAAGGAAGCGTACCTGTTACCCACACCCCATTTCCCGAAAGCTTTGCCTCACCACCACCAAAACTGAGTGCACCACTGTCAATTCTCGTTTTATCGCCATTCATTTTCCGCATCAGTTTCGCTGAAAAGACATTACCGTAATTTAACGAGATAAGATCCTCCTGCGTGGAGATTATTTTTCTTGTAATACGAAGTGGTGCGATATTTTCCGCGCCTTTTGAAAAAGGCGCCGGGAGATCTGAAGACAATCCCTTCAATGTTGATTCCACCACGATATCTGCCTGCTGATTTTTCATGGTAATCAAGCCGCGCCAATCCGTTGTACCATTCACGTATTTCGCTATGGGATTGGCCGTGAATTTCCTTAAACCTTCTCCGCTCAATTTACCTTGCGCAACAATACGAATCGTTTTATCTGACTGGGTATTCGCTTGTACTGACATGGGCAACCCAAATGCCTGGGCAGTCATATTCGGAATCTTTATATTCGCGTCTGTAAAAGCCAGCGTACCATTTATTTTTTCCAGCTTGGGTGCGTCCTGACCAAATTGAGCCGTGTCATTAATAAACTGATATGCACCTGAAATCCGGGTATCTATGGAATGGCGCAAAGGCACTTGAAGGTTAAGTGCCAACTTGCCATTTCCGCTCATTTTAACACCGTTGGCAAACCCCCCGATCATGTCCGATACCGGACTCTGATTAACATAACGTATAAAATCATCAGCCGACCCCTGTGCTTGCCCCTCTACCAACAACATCTCATCAAAAACCAGCAAATCAGGTATTTGCACTTTAACCTTTTGCAGTCCAACGCCAAAAATACTGGCTTTAGGCACATTCACTTCCATTCGCTTGCCTTGAAACAGCAAATCTCCGGAGATATTTTCAATCACCGGCCACCCGTGAACGTATTCGAGCCCGCCTCCATTCACTTTCGCCCTGACCTGAAAAATCCCTTTTTTATCATCCACAAAGGGAAAATCTACCAAATCACCCTTGAGACGAATACGGACATCATTGGAAAAACCTGCCAGGAAAGCCGTGTCAAGCCAATCACGGGCAGCTTGCCCCACTATCAGGGGAATATATTTACCAACATAACGTGCATCGGCACGATTTAAATTACCTGTCAAATCAATCTCTCCCGGTGAGCCAGTCTTGGATTGATACTTTCCATAGGCACTGCCTGCCAAATGTGCATTCGCAAAAGTTACATTGGCCAGATTGACTTCCAGATTCTTTTTCTTGATTATCCAGTTTATCTGTGCCGTTAGCGTATCAAACGGTATAGCTTCCCGAAACACCTTCACCAGTTCAACTTTCGCACGGCGAGAATTCAAAGACAGCGCCCCACCCTTTTCATTGGCATCCAGATTACCGCTCAGCCCTGAAAAACCGGGGAGAGCCTGATATGAATTTATTCCGATATTGGCGAAATGTCCTTTGACGTTGTAAGTTTTTGGTGCATTCCAGTCTCCACGCCATTTCAATGTAAATTCAGGAAAACTCCCCTGAGGTGAGAGATCCCGCAATTTCTGACGCTCATTCCGATCCACAGCCACATACTCTGAAAGCGCCAGCAGTGGTTTCAAAGCGATATTTTCTGCCTTAACTTCCCCTTCTGCGGGAGTTTTTACCGTCGCAGACTTAAAAGTTGCCGTAAACGCAGCCGGTCCTAGCGACAAACCATCCTGCATGGATAACTTCAGTTTGTGCGAAGTAAATTCTTGTCCGTTTTGAATAGACTTCCAACCCAATCGGCCCTGCAATTCCTTTACATTCAATACTGGTAAATCTGCAGCAAATTGTGTTCTCACATTTTTTAAATGCGTGTCCAAGGTGAATTCATTCACTTGTTTGCTGGCAAAGCCAAGCCAGAACTGGACCGCACCAATTCCATATTGCAATTCAACTGGGTAAGTCAGCCATTGACGCCAACCCTCAATATTGGCGTAATCAAGGCGCGCATACAAAGTGCCTTTCCAGCTGCTAAAATCATTGAGTGATTTCCCTGTGACATCACCACGAACATCCAGCGGTTTCGCCAATGCTGAAGGTGGAGAGGCGTGAATACCAAAAAAATGACGGGCGCCATGATTTTCAAGTTTCATACTCACTTTTGTGAACACCAAAGGGGGCGCATTCCGGTGATTGTCTTGCCATAAAATGACAGCATTACGCACTGTAATTTCATTTTGCTTGAGCAACCAGTCTGCAAAACCACTCTCTGCATCGGATTTATTGACGACAACGCCAGCAACATAAATCAATCCATCAGTATCTCGGCGCACTGTCAGACTAGGCTGATTTATTTCCAGGGAGTAGAAACGTGCTTCCCCCAGAAACAACGTCCACCATGAAAGCGTGTTTTCAATCTGGCTGAGATACAGAGCCGGGCGGCCCTGCATATCAAAAACCTGTACATCCCGCAGCACAAAATGAGGCCTTAGTCCCTCCCAGCCAGCCTCGATTTTACCGATTGTGACACGCTGACCAGCTGCCTGACTGATTGATGTGGCGATAGTTTCACGATACTTGGCAATATCGGGTAACACCCAATAGCGAAGCGTCAACACCACTGCGGAAAACAGAAAAAACATCAATAACACCCCGTAGACCAGGGCATGTCGGTGCCAACGAAAAACCGTTAACGCAAAAGATGAAACGGAGCCTGTGGGGGCTTTCCATGTTCTCTCCGTTTTCATCGCAGCTTTTTCATCCTATTTCACAGTCTCTTTCAATTGCTCAAGAATGGCCGGATTTTCAAGGGTAGAGGTATCCGAGGTAATTTCTTCCCCCTTGGCTATGGAACGCAATAACCGACGCATAATTTTTCCAGAACGGGTTTTGGGTAAATTATCGCCAAAACGAATTTCATCTGGTTTGGCAATAGGCCCGATCTCCTTGCCCACCCATTCGCGTAATTGTGCTACCACTTCCCGCGCTGCATCACCAGTTGGACGCTGACCTTTCAATACAACAAACGCCACGACTGATTCGCCTTTTATTTCATGCGGCTTTCCAACAACGGCTGCTTCTGCCACCAATGGATTCGACACCAAAGCCGATTCGATTTCCATTGTCCCTAGTCGGTGTCCGGATACATTCAATACATCATCAATGCGCCCCATAATCCAGAAATAGCCATCTTTATCCCGGTGAGCCGAATCGCCAGCCAAGTATATCTTCCCGCCCAGTTCCGCCGGGAAATAAGTGTTTTTATAACGTTCCGGATCGCCCCATAACGTCCGTAATTGCGACGGAAATGGTCGTTTGATCACAAGAATGCCACCCTGCCCCTTTTCTATGGGCCCGCCTTGTTCATCCACAATATCGGCAATAATCCCGGGCAAGGGCAAAGTACAAGAACCTGGTTTAGTCGGTACTGCACCCGGCAGCGGTGCAATCATGTTGCTGCCAGTTTCAGTCTGCCACCAGGTATCCACAATCGGACAACGACTTTGCCCTACAGTTTCGTAATACCACATCCAGGCTTCCGGGTTTATGGGCTCACCCACGGTTCCCAAAAGACGAATCGAAGAAAGATCATATTGTTTGGGCAAATCCGAACCTAGCTTGATTAAAGAACGGATGGCTGTCGGTGCGGTGTAAAAAGTGGTGACTTTATGATCCTGAATCACCTTCCAGAAACGTCCTGCGTCGGGATAGGTGGGTACGCCTTCAAAAATCACCTCGGTACCACCTAAAGCCAGCGGTCCATACGCAACATAGGTATGTCCGGTAATCCAGCCCACGTCAGCAGTGCACCAATAAACGTCATCTGCTTTATGGTCAAAAACCCATTTCATGCTGAGGATAGCCCCCAACAAAAATCCGGCACTGCTATGCTGCACGCCTTTTGGTTTTCCGGTGGAGCCGGAGGTGTACAGAATAAACAAGGGATCTTCAGCGTTGACCCAAACTGGTTCGCAAGTATCTGCCTGCCCGATGATAGCCTCATGCCACCACTGATCACGCTGCGCATTCCAATGAACGTTACCGCCCGTTCGCTTATAAACAACGACTTTTTCTACGCAATCACACCCGCCCATAGCGATTGCGTCATCCACCGCCACTTTCAGCGCAACCGCCTTACCTCCACGCATCCCTTCATCCGCTGTAATCACCAGTTTGGCACCTGCATCGATTATGCGTTCATGCAGGCTCTTTGCAGAAAAACCTCCAAACACCACTGAATGAATAGCTCCTATGCGCGCACAGGCTTGCATAGCAACAACCGCCTCAATACTCATCGGCATATAGATAATGACACGATCACCCCGGGCTACACCCTGTGCCTTGAGCGCATTGGCAAACTGGCAAACGCGATGATACAAGTCCTGGTAGGACACTTTGGTCACTTTACCGTCATCGGCCTCGAAAATCAGCGCCGTTTTATTGCTTTTATCTGCAAGATGGCGGTCCAGGCAGTTGTAGGAAACATTCATTTCACCGTCGTAAAACCAGCGATAAAAAGGGGCTTTTGTTTCATCCAGTACATTTGAAAATGGCTTGTGCCAGCTGATGTGTTCCTTGGCTAAAGCCCCCCAAAACCCCTCGTAATCACTTTCTGCCTTAGCGCACAATGCCTTATAGGCATCCATACCGGAAACAGTTGCCTGCTTGCTAAATGCTTCACTCGGTGCGAAGACGCGCGTTTCGGAAAGAATAGAATCTATGTTCGCCATTTTTGCCCCTCAAAATTATTTCCAACAATAATATTATGGAAGTTCACGAATAGGTTTCGACTGAAAGTTGCTTTTCAACTTGACTAATGCGAGCATTAGATACGTTTCTCATCAGTTACAAAAAGGTTCATTTTACCTTGAATACCACGCCTGCGACACAATCTGCCTCCGCTTATATTGAAAAAACCACTCGACTTAGCCGGTATGTGCGCAATTTACTCATCAGCGCACCCGCTTTACGCGATGACTTGCAGAGAAATTTAGCCCATGCCTGGACCAAACCTGAAATGGAGGCATTTCTCTCAGCCTGTCCGATTGCCGATGAAAAAAGCCTGAAAAAAACCTTGCGGGATTTGCGCAAAGCCGTCATGTTGCGCTTACTGACTCGTGATTTAAACGGGCTGGCCGACCTGCAGGAAGTGATGGACACCATGACTGCCATTGCAGAAGTTACTACAAACTGCGCCATTCTTCATCTTAGTCATTGGTTAAAATCGCAATATGGCGATCCGATTGGCGCTGAAAGCGGCGAGTTGCAGACATTAATTGTTGTCGGCATGGGTAAACTGGGCGGCGGCGAACTGAATGTTTCTTCGGATATCGACCTGATATTCATCTATCAGGAGGAAGGCGAAACCACCGGCCCAAGAAAATTAAGCAACCACGAATACTTTACCCAACTTGGTCGCAAACTGAACAACGCGATCAGCGAAATTACTGAAGATGGCTACGTATTCCGGGTAGACATGCGCCTTCGCCCCTATGGCGATAGCGGTGCGCTGGTTGTCAGCTTTGCCATGCTGGAAAACTATTTCATCACACAAGGCAGGGAATGGGAACGCTATGCCTGGATTAAAGCCCGGGCTATTAGTGGCGATCACATTGAAGACCTGACACAACTAGCCCGCCCTTTCATATTTCGTAAATATCTGGATTTCGGTGCATTTGCATCCATGCGGGATTTACACGCACAAATTCGACGCGAGGTGCAGCGGCGAGAGCTATCCAACAATATCAAGCTGGGTCCAGGGGGGATTCGCGAGATAGAATTTACCGCTCAGGTGTTTCAATTGATTCGTGGCGGAAAAGTTACCGAACTGCAAATTCTCCCGACACTTAAAGTCCTTCAACTGCTGGAAAACCGGGACCTGCTTTCTACGCAGGCAGTGACCGAACTCAGTGAAGCTTATGTATTTTTGCGTAACCTTGAACATCGGTTGCAATATCTGGACGACGCACAAACCCAGACCTTGCCTGAAAATCCAACTGATCAGGCTATCATCGCCGAAGGAATGGAATTTGCTGATTATGATCGTTTTCTGCAAGTGTTGAATAGTCATCGCAACAAAGTTTCACGTCATTTTGATCAGGTATTCGCAGCACCACAAAGCACACAGGAAAGTCATCCTCTGGCAGCTTTATGGAGCGGACTGGAAAATGGTGAAAGCACATCCAGACTGGCTGAACTCGGCTATACCAATCCGGAATCCATACATAATCGATTGCATCAGTTAAAACACAGCAGCCGCTACAATCAGATGCCGGACACAAATAGAACCCGTTTTGATGCCCTGATACCACCATTAATTGAAGTATCCTCCGGGTTTCCCAATCCGGATCAGACGCTGGAACGCATTTTAGTCTTACTGGAAAGCGTCAGCCGCCGCGAATCTTATCTGGCGCTGTTGCTGGAATACCCGCAGTCTCTCAATCAGGTAGCCAAAATATGCAGCGCGAGCCCTTGGGCTGCTGACTACCTGGCACGCCAGCCTATTCTGCTGGACGAATTGCTGGATACACGGCTGCTCTATCAGGCGCCTGAATGGGGCAACCTCAAAATAGCGCTACAGAAGCAGATGGATGAACAAGCGGGCGATGTCGAAAGGCAAATGGATATTCTGCGTCAATTCAAGCATGCGCAGGTCTTCCACTTTCTGGCGCAAGACCTAGCGGGTTTGCTCCCCCTGGAACAACTCAGCGACAATTTGAGCGACCTGGCCGACTTGATTCTCAGCGAAACTTTGCGCGCCTGCTGGAAAAATCTCACACGCCGGCACTGCGAAATACCGCAGTTTGCCATCATCGCCTACGGCAGATTAGGTGGAAAAGAATTAGGTTATGCTTCCGATCTGGATATTATCTTTTTATACGATGATGAATCTCAGGAAGCACCTGAAATCTATGCGCGACTGGCGCAACGCATGAATACCTGGCTTAGCAGCATCACATCTGCGGGTATGCTATATGAAACCGATTTGCGGCTAAGACCGGACGGAGCAAGCGGATTACTGGTCAGCTCGGTTGTTGCTTTTGAAACATACCAGAAATCCAAGGCCTGGGTATGGGAGCATCAGGCACTTACCCGGGCTCGCTGGGTAGCAGGCGACAACAATGTTGGCAAGATATTTGACCGAATCCGGTGCGAGGTGCTGAAACAAACCCGTGATCAAAGCAAGCTGGCACAAGATATTATCGAAATGCGGCAAAAAATGCGGGATAGCCATCCCAATACCAGCGGTTTATTCGATATCAAGCACGACCGTGGTGGTATCGTCGATGTCGAGTTTATTGTTCAATATCTGGTATTGGCCAATGCATCCCGACACGCTGAACTGACACGCAACATAGGCAATCTGGCCCTGCTCAAGTTATCTGGTGAATTAAACCTGATTCCAGCTGATCTGGCAGAATCCGCACGTGACGCTTACCGCCAGTATCGTCAATGGCAACATCAGCTAAGGTTGCAGGGTGCAAAATATGCCCGATTGGAGCAAGAAAAGGCAGCTGAATATTGCACTTCCGTGCAAAAGCTTTGGAATACTGTTTTTGGAGGCTAAACCGCCCTGCCTTCTCCCAAAAAATACGATACAATATCTGTTTTAGAATTGAGTTTCGGAGTAACAATAATGTCGATGGCCGACCGCGATGGTTTAATTTGGTATGATGGAAAAATGGTTCCCTGGCGCGAAGCGACCACCCATGTGCTGACCCATACACTGCATTATGGAATGGGCGTATTTGAGGGCGTTCGCGCCTACAAGACCGACAAAGGTCCTGCTATTTTCCGCCTGAAGGAACACACTGACCGTCTGTTTCGATCGGCTCACATTCTTGGCATGAAACTGCCGTTTGACAATGAAACCATATACAAGGCACAGCTTGCTGCTGTACGGGAAAACAAGCTGGAATCCGGCTACATTCGTCCGATGGCATTTTTTGGCCCGGAAGCCATGGGCATTTCTGCCAAAACCCTGAACGTACACATGATCGTCGCAGCCTGGCCGTGGGGAGCGTATCTTGGCAAGGAAGCCCTGGAACATGGCATCCGCGTCAAGACCTCATCCTTTGCCCGGCATCACGTCAACATCACCATGTGCAAAGCCAAAGCCAACGGCAACTACATGAACTCCATCCTGGCACATCAGGAAGCGGCTACTGACGGCTATGATGAAGCTTTGCTACTGGATGTGGATGGCTTTGTTGCTGAAGGTTCCGGCGAAAATGTCTTTATTATCCGTAACGGCAAGCTCTATACCCCTGACCTGACTTCCGCGCTGGAAGGAATTACCCGTGACACCATCGTGCAACTGGCTGGTGAAATCGGACTGCAAGTGGTAGAAAAACGTATTACTCGGGACGAAGTATACAGCGCAGATGAAGCCTTCTTTACCGGCACGGCAGCTGAAGTTACACCTATCCGCGAACTGGATAACCGCAAGATTGGCAATGGAGACCGCGGACCGCTGACAGAAAAGCTGCAAACCATGTATTTTGATTGCGTAACCGGCAAAGCCAAACACCACATGGACTGGCTGACTTTAGTTTAACCAGAAAATGCTTCAAAAATAGCCCCGGCTTATACCCGGGGCTCAGTCAGTAACAAATTGGATGAACAGCTGTACCTGCATTGCCTGAAGCAACTGTTTGCTGCCCAACAGTACATTGAGCGCCATGATGTTATTTTTCACTTTGCAATAACAGTAAATTAAGGTTAGGAGCGAACGTGTCAGTCAAAGTCCCAGTAGAAAACAAGCAACGCTACATTGAAGTTTCTGCAGACGATCTTCCGCTTCACTGCCCCACCCCGGAAATGGTGCTATGGAATGCACACCCCAGGGTATTTCTGGACATAGCAACAAAAGGGGAAGCGTTATGCCCCTACTGCGGGACTTTCTACAAACTGAAAGGTGGCCCGGTATCTTCGCACCATTAATCTCACTGCGGGGAATCGGTGCTGCACAACCAAACATTGATTCAACCTAAAAACCTTAGTTGGAAGGGTTGGAGTGTGCTGTTTTTGGAGTGCAGGGCAAGGCGCAATGACGCAGAGAATGGTCATTCCATTTCAAGGAGTTGCAACGCCGCCCTGTGCTGCAAAACTGTGCAATACAACTCATAGCGGTCTCACCAATCTGGTGAACCAGAAAATCATCAAAAAATTTATTAGAACTATGATGTTAAATATCCAGTCTAGCGGTCAACTGAGGTTTCTAGGTTCAACACAAGCATGCACCCTGTGTACGCGTATTGCTGGTAACACTTGGCCAAAGTTCGCATCAGTTTACTGTCCCGTAAATTACCGTTTGTAAGCTTATGCCAAAAATCCTGATCATTGCCCCCTCCTGGGTTGGCGACACTGTCATGGCGCAGCCCTTGTTCAAGCGGCTTCATGAACGCCATACCAATCTCACCCTGGATGTCCTGGCGCCGGCCTGGACGCTCCCCCTGCTTCGGCACATGCCGGAAGTGCATGACGTGATTGCGAACCCTTTTAATCATGGTGAATTAAAACTGGGTGAACGTTATCGTTTGGGAAAATCCCTCAGGAAACGTGGCTACGATCAGGCAATTATTTTACCCAACTCGCTGAAATCTGCACTCATTCCCTTTTTTGCGAGGATTCCCCAGCGAACCGGGTTTGTGGGTGAAATGCGACTAGGCATCGTCAACGATGCACGCCATCTGGATGAGAAAGACTTACCATTGATGGTAGAGCGTTTTGCAATATTAGCCGAAAGAAAATCTGCGCCGCTGCCACGCCCATTACCCGCCACTTCTTTGCTGGTAAATGAAACCGAGCAAAAACAGACACTGGATAAGCTGGCACTTTCCCCGAAAAAACCGGTGATTGCATTTTGCATCGGGGCGGAATTCGGCCCGGCTAAACGCTGGCCTGTTTCCCATTTCGCAGAATTGGGAAACAGGCTGTCAGATCAATACGAAATCTGGTTGATAGGCTCACATAAAGATCAGACAATCGGGGATGAAATACAGCAGCTATGTGGCAGCAATTGCAAGAATCTGTGCGGAAAAACCGGACTGAGCGATGCCATCTCCCTGTTGGCAAGTGCTTCCCTGGTGATCAGCAATGATTCAGGCCTGATGCATGTTGCAGCAGCCTTGAATAAACCCATGATGGCGCTTTATGGTTCATCCAGCCCGGATTTCACGCCACCGCTTTCCGATAAAGCGCACATCATCAGCCTGAATCTCTCATGCAGCCCTTGCTTTAAAAGAGAGTGTCCATTGGGACATTTCAACTGCATGAATCAACTCACGTCCGAGATTGTTTTAAAAGAAATCGACAAGGTAAAGCTTGAATAACGCATTGTTCTGTCAGGCAGTCCGTATCTAAAATCTACAGCTTTTATGACCGCAGAGGCGCGGAGGCGCTGAGAGAAAAGCCACTTCTAAACTACGATCTTCTCTGCGCCTCCGCGCCTCTGCGGTAAACAGATTCGGGCAAATACCCAAAGATACTTCCTTTGAGGCAAAGTACCTGCCAGACCAGGCTCACTCATGTAGCCCTTGCTTTAAAAGAGAGTGTCCTTTAGGGCATTTCAACTGCATGAATCAACTTACGTCCGAGATTGTTTTAAAAGAAATCGATAATATTAAGCTTGAATAGCGCATTGTTCTGGTTAGACAGTCCGTATCTAAAATCTACAGCTTTTATGATCGCAGAGGCGCGGAGGCGCTGAGAGAAAAGCCACTTCTAAACTACGATGTTCTCTGCGCCTCCGCG
>JAYVLG010000070.1:0-3200 GCA_043759595.1 Sulfurirhabdus sp.
CCTGATGGTTATTGTATCACTTTAAGTGTTACAATCAAGTGTCATTATAAAATAACTCACATAAACAACTCTGACCATGTTTACACATCAATCCATCAATTCTGCGCTGCGGCAGTTTATTAGAGGCGACCTATTCCACATATTGGCGCTAGGCATTGTTTCGCTGGCTGCATTGCTTATAGGAATGAACGTTGGATATTTTGTTGTGATATGGATTGAATGGGGCGCTATCCTCGGTGGCTTGGCGCTTGCAGGTTCGGTGCTTCTGTTTCCGTCTACAGGCCGGAGGTTACAGGTATTGCGGGTTATGTTTTTTGTTGCAGGGCTGGCATTGGCCGGTGCAGGGGTAAGCGATCTTCTAAATTTCCCCGAGTCCAATAGTGATGTTTACCCCGGATTGCTGATTGGCATAGCATGTGGTTTGGCACTCGCCAGCGTCATATGGGGTGCCGGCCTAGGCATTACGAGTTGCCGGATTTATACTCTTGATCCAAATGGCGCATTTGTTTCATTACTACTGGCATTGCTTGGTATTGCGATGTTTGTGTTGGTCGCTCTCATCAATCAATATGGTTCAGCTTATCCTTATGCTACCGGTGTGGTGGGATCTATCTGTGCCATTGTCATACAGATATATCATCTCAAACGGCGCTGGGCACGCCTGACACTGGGTGCCGTGTGGATTACGTTTACCGGCATGCTGCTTTTCTCACTGCCAGTCTTAATAAAAACCACTTCTGAGCTTTCCATATCCACCGAAGCCAATGTTAGTTTGGTTATCGTGTTTCTTGTCGGAATATCGCTAGTGGTCTGGAGATTTGTGCGAGGTTCAAGATCGGCATGGATTCCTCTCAAGCTTGCGGCGGTGGCGCGCCAACTACTAACAGTGGTTTGTGTGGGTGTGGTACTGTTTCCACTGGTCTATTTCTACATGCAGGCTCTCGATAACTTGGAAAATAATGCCAGCCCGACCTTTCTAATGGCAAGCGATAAGACTTTTTTCAAACTGGGCGATGAAGCGTTCATCCGGCTCATGATGCGTGACATTTATTATTGGCAGCCTAAGCAGGGTGTGCTCATGAGCCAAAAGGATACTCCCGAAACCTTTTTTGGAAAACTTGCCACTGACCCCTGGAGTAATGCTCTCACAATTGACGAGAACAACGATTGGGAAAATGGCGTCAAATATGGCCGTGGAATTCAGCTTGCAGATCGTATTGGCAAATTCATCATTGCCTACATTCACCACAATTCACCAGCAGCAAGAGCAGGATACGAGCGTGGTGATCAAATTATTCACCGCAATAAATATGAGAAGGATGGCCAAAAAAAGCAGGAATTTATTATGAAGCTATCTGGCGAAGCTGTACCCTATACCCTGAACCCAGAACGATACAAAGTTGACACCGTAATTCATAAGGTCATTAAGCAAGATGGCAGAAACATAGGTTATCTATGGTTGCTGAATTTCAGCAACGTAACGCCTTATCTTATCCAAGAAGCCTTCATTGAATTTAAAAAACAGGGCGTAGAGGAACTCATACTTGACTTGCGTTACAACGGAGGAGGACATACAGCCACGCTGCTCGTTGGTCTGATTGCAGGAACAAAAAACTATGGGAAGGTGTATTACAGACAAAACTATTCTGAGAAATATCGTGACAGTAATGATGACATCTTCATCAACCTGGAATATTACTCAATTCCGATTAAGCGGTTATTTGTCCTCACTACTCATGACACTTGCTCGGCGAGCGAGTTTGTCATTAACGGGCTGCGCCCATACTTGCCGGTTATTACGATTGGAGAGAAGACTTGCGGCAAGCCATTTTTCATGGAACAAATTTCATACGGGGGAAATGTTTACAAACCAGTGACTGGTCGATTTTCAAACGCAGAAGGTAAGGGCGACTACGAAGGGGGGATTGATCCGGACTGTAAAGTGCAGGAGGACTACAGCCATCCTGTAGGGAAAACCGGAGACAATTTGCTAGACGCTGCGCTTTATTTTCAGAAACACAATGCTTGTCCTGCGAAATGAGAAGCATCGATACAGACAAAGGGTGTTAAAAAATTTCATCTAACATTTGCTTGCACTTAGTGAGGTGCCATGGCGTCAAACTATGTCGCCATAAGGCTGATGGTCACCACAGGCAGAATTGGCCTCGAACACGCAAGCGCCATGCTGCCGCAAAGCGACCATAGGCGGTAGTTGAATACCATATGGCGCACAAGGAAACGGCTGACAGGAGATCCGCCGCAATCCCATTGGTTATATCTCGGTTTGTTCAGAAATCTCCAGTGCATCGTCAACTTCAATACCCAAGTACCGCACAGTGCTTTCCAACTTCGAATGACCCAGCAAAAGTTGCACTGCCCGCAAGTTTTTGGTTCGCAGGTATATCAGAGTAGCCTTGGTTCGGCGCATCGTATGTGTGCCATAGGCGGTAGTATCAAGTCCAATAGAAGCGACCCATCGATGTACGATCCTGGCGTATTGCCGGGTTGATATATGCGGTGAGTTTTTCATCCGACTTGTGAACAAATACTGTTCCGACTTCAGATCGGCTTTGGCAATCCATGCGGCGACCGCATGTCTGGTATCTTCCATAAGCTTAAACTGCACTGGCCTCTGCGTCTTTCGCTGAATGACCATTGCTCGTGTCAATATCTGGCTGC
Organism: Sulfurirhabdus sp.; assembly: GCA_043759595.1. Classification (GTDB taxonomy): domain Bacteria; phylum Pseudomonadota; class Gammaproteobacteria; order Burkholderiales; family SMCO01; genus Sulfurirhabdus. Next base: position 2,680 of record JAYVLG010000070.1, read on the forward strand.
CGTGAGCAATATCCTGGACTTGAAGGTTGACCAGATCACAACCTCGCAACTTGCTGTCGATGGCCAAGTTAAACATTGCCAGGTCACGAATATTTTTACCGAGTTGCAGATGAATACGAATTGCCCAGATGTCCTTCAGCTTCAATGGCGGCTTCTGCCCGATTAGTTTGCCTTTATTCCATGGTTCGCGGGATTGAGAGGTTTCCATTTCAGACTCCTTGTAAATTGAACGGAATCTGATTCTGAGGCTTTCCTAGCCTAATGGCCGGTGACTATTCAATACCGGACGATGGTTAATCTGGATGCCACCGGCAGCAAAGGCCGAGAAGCGGGCAATACAAGCTGCATCCCCGAACGTCGCCAAGTGGCCGCCATTCGTTATTCATTCCCTCATCCGTCTCAGCGCAACCCTTTCGGACAGACGGCTTTGCTGAAATTAACCGCTCAATTATTACCCTTAAGCGCAATTTTCTTCTCAATCTCTTCGTGGCGGCGATGCAACTCGACAATTTCCGCATCTA
>JAYVLG010000071.1:0-47323 GCA_043759595.1 Sulfurirhabdus sp.
TTTTACCCCCCTTCACACCGCCGATCCCCTTTGCCTTGCTGGCCTCAGGAAGAAGCCGAATTATACAGCCACAGCCTCTTGGGTCAAGGCTTTATTACAATTACTTTGCAAATATTATATATAGCCTTTCGTATCAATCAATTACAACTATCAGGATTTATGCTTTGCATTCTTTCCTCGTTTCCAATTCTATTTCACGCAGGCTATAGCGTTTTAAATCCATCCATATCTGTATGCTCAGGAAATGGTTACCCGTGCAAATTTACGTTTACCTACTTGCAAGACCAATGTTTCACCTTTAGGAATGGAGACAGTTTTATCTGTCACTTTTTCTCCATTAATCTTGACGCCTCCCTGATCTACCATTCTCATCGCTTCCGAAGTACTGGCCGTCAATCCGGCTTGTTTGATAATCTGCATTAAAGATAAGGTATCGACGTCTGCTTTTAATTCCACATCGGGCATTTCATCCGGGGTTGCTCCCTTTTGAAACCGATCAATAAAATTTTGATGGGCACGAGCTGCATCTTCTCGACTATGGAAGCGTTCGATCATTTCCTCGGCAAGACGGATTTTTACGTCCCGAGGATTTGCCCCTTGCGCCACTTCCTGCTTCCATTTTTCAATTTCAGACATCGGCCTGAAACTCAATAACTCAAGATAGCGCCACATGAGATCATCGGAGATAGACATGATCTTGCCAAACATTTCATCAGGGACGTCGCTGATACCAATATAGTTACCCAGCGACTTGGACATTTTTTGAACACCATCCAATCCTTCCAATATTGGCATCGTGAGCACCACTTGCGGCGACTGACCAAAGTGTTTTTGAAGTTCACGCCCCACCAGCAAATTGAATTTCTGATCGGTGCCACCCAACTCGACATCCGACTTCATTGCCACTGAATCGTAACCCTGAATCAATGGGTATAGAAATTCGTGTATCGCAATGGGTTGCCCACTGTGGTATCGCTTATGAAAATCATCACGTTCAAGCATGCGCGCCACAGTATGTTTTGCAGCCAGGCTAATGAGATCAGCCGAACTCATTGCGTTCATCCAGCTTGAATTAAACATGACCAGCGTTTTTTCTGGATCGAGTATCTTGAATATCTGCTGCTCATAGGAACGCGCATTCTCGATGACTTCATCTCGGGTTAGTGGCTTGCGGGTAACATTTTTTCCGGTAGGATCACCGATCATGCCTGTAAAATCACCAATCAAGAACATGGCTTCGTGTCCCAGTTCCTGGAACTGTCTTAACTTGTTCAACAATACCGTATGACCCAGATGCAGATCCGGCGCAGTGGGATCAAAACCCGCCTTGACACGTAGCCGTTTGCCTGAGGTCAATTTATCTTTCAGCTCTTGCTCAACCAGCACTTCTTCACTACCACGCTTGATGAGATGAAGGGCTTCTTCGATATTCGTCATACTTTCCTCTATTAAATTTGCTTCATTTATATTTAAGTTCAAGATTGCTCAGGAAAAAATGAACAAATCATAATTTGGCCGCTCAGCTATTTTTTGGTATCCTGTCGTCTAGCTATAAAATACCGATGAGACAACAATGAATAATATTGAAGATGCGATTTTAACGCAAAAGCAAAACGAACAAGAACGAAAATTAGGTTTACGTTGGCTGGTGGGGCTTTCCAGCATCCCTCTTTTTGGAATAGTTGCCGCTTTCGGTATCGCGCCACAAACCGATGCCACCAAAATTTCCGTACAAACCATCATTCAAGAACTACCGCTACCAACTGCCACTATAGCTGAAGAAAGTGGTGCGGAATATTGGCGTGCTGAAAAAATTCAGCGTGGCGACACAATAGCTAGCCTGCTTTCCAGGCTTAAAGTAAACGACCCAAATGCATTGAGCTTTTTAAACAGCAGTAAAGATGCTTCAATGTTATATCAGTTGCGCCCCGGTAAAGTGGTCAGCGCACAAACCAGTGACGACGGTGAATTACTGAGTTTGCGCTATATCCATTCTGACGGCACCATGTTGCAAGTTGACAAGGATGGTGATAGCTACAAAGCATCTGAAGAAACTCTGAAGCTGGAAAACAGGGTTTCCATGAAATCCGGAGAAATTAAAAGCTCCCTTTTTGCTGCGACAGATGCAATTAACCTGCCTGATTCCATTGCCATTCAGATGGCCGAAATGTTTTCAACAGACGTAGACTTCCATCAGGATTTGCGTAAAGGCGATCGCTTCACTGTTGTTTATGAGACTTTTTATAATAACGGCGAACCCGTTAAAACTGGCAGAATCCTTGCTGCTGAGTTTGTGAACCAAGGTAAAACCTATCGCGCTGTCTATTTCCAGGATAAGCAGGGACATGGCGATTATTACACGCCGGAAGGAAAAAATTTGCGTAAGGCATTTTTACGCTCTCCTCTGGAGTTTTCCCGCATCAGCTCCGGCTTTACCACCGCCCGCTTCCACCCGGTTTTGCAACAATGGCGCGCTCACAAAGGTGTTGATTATGCCGCCCCTACAGGCACCCGCATCAAAGCAACCGCCGACGCCACAGTTGAGTTCGTCGGCCAAAAAAGTGGTTATGGCAACTTCATCCTTTTGCAGCATCAAGGAAAATTCAGCACTGCTTACGGCCATCTATCAGGTTTTGCAAAAGGACTACATCGCGGTTCCAAAGTGAATCAAGGTGATGTTATTGGTTTTGTTGGCATGACGGGACTTGCGACAGGGCCTCACTTGCATTACGAATTCCGTATTGCCGGTGTTCAACACGACCCTCTGTCTGTTGACATGCCGATTGCGTTTCCCATTGCTGCAGCATACAAACATGATTTTAACAACACTGTTGCCCCATTGATGGCGCGTTTGAGTTTGCTGCGCGGCACCAATCTGGCTAGTCTTGACTAACTCATAACAATATGGGACAAGGGGTTACGCTAACATTTACATGGTTGCGTAACCCCATCCTGCAAAATCTTGGAATCTCAAGCTTACTTTGTTGGCCTCATGTCAGGCACCAGTCTGGACGGCATTGACGCTGTATTAGTCGTCTTTTCAGACACAGCATCGCACTTGATTCAGAGTGTATATCACCCTTACCCTGAAGACCTTCGGCAACAACTGCTTGCCTTGCACGCCCCCTCAGATAATGAATTGCATAAATGCGCTGTCGTTGCTAGCGATTTAGCTCGACGTTATGCTAGCGCAGTTAACGAATTGCTTCTCAAATGCTCGATCTCGGCAACGGCCGTTACCGCAATTGGCGTACATGGGCAAACTATACGCCACCAACCGGAAGCCGGCTATTCGATACAACTGAACAATCCGTCACTGCTGACTGAATTAACAGGCATTGCTTCCATTGCGGATTTTCGCAGTCGAGATATCGCTGCTGGCGGACAAGGCGCTCCTTTAGTACCTGCTTTTCATGCTGCAATGTTCCAGCACCCGGATCAGCACCGCGTCATTGTGAACATTGGTGGAATCAGCAACCTGACAAATCTACCTTTGAGCGGCAACACAATTGGATTTGATTGTGGCCCCGGCAACTTGCTGATGGATGCCTGGTGTTCAAAACACACAGGTAACCCCTATGACAAAAATGGTGATTGGGCAAAAAGTGGCGTAGTGATTTCCGAACTTTTACAGAAATTACTTAACCATCCTTTTTTCCAACAACCACCACCAAAGAGTGCAGGACGCGAAAACTTCAACCTTCCATGGGTGGAACAACTCCTGTCAGGTCAGGAAAGGCCTGAAGACGTACAGGCAACCTTACTGGAACTGACGGTCAAAAGTATTGCTGAAGCCATTTCGAATTACTGCAGTGGCGCGGAGGAAATCTATCTATGTGGTGGTGGCGCGAGAAATGGCGCTTTACTTTCTTCAATGCAGAAAACGCTTAGCGATCAACATGTTGCTCTCACTGATGAACTGGGTGTAGATGCGGATTGGCTGGAGGCCTTTGCATTCGCGTGGTTAGCTAGACAAACATCACTTGGACTTGCAGGTAACTTGCCGGCCGTGACAGGTGCGAAACACCCTTGTATTTTAGGCGCAATCTATCCAGTTTAATTCCAAGCAATGAACGATAGAATTAAATTTAAAAATGGCCGGTCAGAATTTGACCGGCCATTTTATTTATAAGGCTACTTGTTACTTTAACCGCGCTTTTCAATCGGGATATAAGCTTTATCCCGTTCACCAGTGTATACCTGAGTAGGACGGAAAATGCGATTCTGACCAAGCTGTTCTTTCCAGTGCGCCAGCCAGCCCGCGCAACGTGCCATGGCGAATATAGAAGTAAACTGATCAGGTTCTATACCCATTTCTCTGTACAGCACTCCCGAATAGAAATCCACGTTCGGATAAATACCTTTCCCGGCTAACCGCGCTGTCGCCGCTTTTTCCACAGCCAAAGCGATCTCAAATAACGGCCCCACTTTTCCAGATCTTGTATCCACCAGTTTGTGCATCAAGCCTTCAAGAATAACTGCTCGCGGATCTTTAACCGAGTATTCCCGATGACCAAAACCCCAGATTTTCTTTTTTGCAGCCAATTGTTTTTCAATGTAAGCGTCTGCTTTTTCAGGACTGCCAATTTCTTCCAGCATTTTGATAACCTGCTGGTTAGCTCCACCATGCAACGGGCCTGACAGTGCTGCAATACCCGAAGTAATAACGGCATAAGGACTGGCTAGCGTTGACCCCGCCACCAACACGGCAAAAGTTGAGGCATTAATCGTGTGCTCAGCATGCAAAATTAAACACACATCGAGAATACGCGCCATTTCCGGATCTGGCTCATTACCCGTTAACATCCATAAAAAATTTTCAGCATGGGTCAGATCTGTACGAGGCTCTATCGGGTCGTAACCATTATGAATATGTTCCCACATGGCAATCATAGTTGGCATACGTGCCACAATCTTGACTGACATGTTGTGAACATAATTCAGGTCTTCACAAGCATCGCCTGTTAAACAGTCGCTGCCGGGATAAAACATACCCAGACAGGCAACCATGGATTGCAGCATATCCATCGGATGACCGGTTGGAGGCAATTGCTGCATCAATTCACGTATACGGAATTTCACCCGACGATTTTTGCGCATCTGCCGATCAAATTCTTCCAGATCATGCGCATTGGGCAATTGGCCATCCAACAACAGCAGTGCTGTTTCTTCAAAAGTACTTTGTTTGGTTAGCACCTCAATCGGGTAGCCACGATAAGCCAGCAGACCTTTTTCACCATCGATGAAGGATATATTTGATTTTGTGGCTGGTACGCCCTCAAGGCCCGGTACGTATTCGTTCATTACGGTTCCCTAAAAACAAAAAGGAGGCGAACTTCGCCTCCCAATGATTCAGCAATAATTTTATTTAAGCTGAGAAAGAAGAGCCACACCCGCAAGTAGAAGTGGCATTTGGATTCTTAATGACAAACTGCGCGCCTTCCAGACCTTCCTGATAGTCAATTTCTGCACCTGCCAGATATTGAAAGCTCATCGGATCAATCAGCAATGTAACACCATTCTTTTGCAAAGCCGTATCATCTTCATTAACCACTTCATCAAAAGTGAAGCCATACTGAAAACCTGAGCAACCACCACCGCTAACAAACACGCGTAATTTCAGCTCGGTATTTCCTTCTTCTTCGATCAGCTCTTTTACCTTGCTAGCTGCGCTATCGGTAAAATTCAAAGGGCTTTCCATTTCGGTTACAGCATTCATGATAACTCCTTGCACACATTAAGTTACTATTATCTATCAACTATTGATGATAGGTCAATTATTTAGTCACAGTTTTCAACTCAACTATCGGAGCTGCCTCATTTCCATGGGGATGCACAAGCTTCCCTTCAACAACTGCCCCAAGGTGCATTTCCAGCGTTTTATAGCACACATCACCTGTGACCCTGGATTTTGATTGAAGTTCCACATATTCAGAAGCATTAACCGGGCCGATCACTGTACCATTAATCACGACATGGGATACATTTATCGCCCCTTCAATCACCGCCTTCTCACTCAGAACCAGCGTACAAGGCTTATCACCATCAGCACTGACACTTCCCTTTATGCAGCCATCAACGTGCAGACCACCTGAAAACTTCACATCCCCTTTCAAGGTTGTACCGGCACCAATCAAACTACCGATCTTGGTTTGAGGTTTACTTCGCTTATTTTTGAAAAACATGGCTGATCCTTTTCTAAGATATGTTTACGGTCTGCGTAAACAAGGGTTGTAACGCCCCCTTCTCAAAAACACGCACCTCGACACTTTTCACTTCCGTGCCCGGTGCCACCTGAAAAATACCTTCAACTCGCTGATAGTATTTAAAATCCAGCGCGACATCCAAAGCATTATTTGATCCAGCACTTGCAATTGGCATCACGATTTTCTTGCCTTTTTGCAAAGTGTTCGCTAAAAATCGAACTCGGCCCTGAAAATCTTGCCCTCTTGTCCCGGATTGCAAAAATAACGACTGGTAATGATATTCGTTGGGAAAACCACTATGCTCCACCTTAAAACGGTACAAGCGGACTGACGATCCTGCTTTGCCATCCGTGGACATCAAATTACGGAAAAAAGTGATGTCTTCCTTAAGACGGGCATTTTCATCCTGAAGCGCCTTAGCAGACTTGGCCAACTCTCGTTGCGTAGCCACTTCAACTTCTACCTGTCGTTTGGCCACAACGGCCTCAGCTTCAAATTTACCGGTTTCACGCTGCAGTTTGGATAAACGTTCTCTCAAGTCAGCCAATTCCTGGCGTGTTTCCCTATGATCCAAACCCGTCAGTGCGTTTCCTATGTCATACATCCACCAGGCAAGTGCCAGCCCAACTGCAAAAGCTGAAACCACAAACAACCAGCGCCAGTACCAAGGCACATGTGTACGAATCGACATCCGTGGTGCGGCAATTCCAAACTTGCGCCTTACCGCCCGAACCAACCTCATGGCAGCAGAGGTATCTGCTCCAGACCCATAGTCTCATCCAGCCGGAACATGATGTTCATATTTTGTACTGCCTGACCTGAAGCACCTTTCACCAGGTTATCAATTACTGACAATACGACCACCATATCGCCTTCCTGTTGTCGATGCACGGCGATACGGCAATAGTTCGCACTCCTGACTGAGCGCGTTTCAGGATGCGAACCAGCTGGCATGACATCGACAAAGTGTTCGTTTTCATAGCGTTTTTCAAACAACGCCTGCAAATCCACATCTTTAGTAAGGCGCGCATAAAGCGTGGCATGAATACCTCTGATCAACGGTGTCAGATGAGGCACAAACGTTAAACCCGCCTGTTGACCTGCCATCAGAGAGAGGCCTTGCTTAATTTCAGGTAAGTGTCGGTGTCCAGCCACACCATAGGCTTTGAAATTATCAGATGCTTCTGCAAACAGGGCATGCACTTCCGCCTTGCGCCCGGCACCACTGACACCGGATTTGCAATCAGCGATCAGATGCCCAACATCCACAACGCCTGCTTCTATCAGGGGTAAAAATCCAAGCTGTGCTGCGGTTGGGTAACAGCCGGGGTTTGCGACCAAACGGGCTGTTTTTACTTTTTCCCGGTTAATTTCAGGCAGGCCATATACCGCCTCTGCGATTAAATCAGGGCAAGCGTGCTCCATGCCATACCATTTTTCCCATACACCAACATCTTTGATACGAAAATCGGCAGCGAGATCGATAACGCGCACACCCGAATCAAGCAGCTCTCGAGTTTGCTGCATGGCAATGCCATTGGGCGTTGCAAAAAACACGACATCACAGCTCTTCAAGGGAGCTTCGCCAGGGTCAGCAAACTTTAAATTAACTCGACCACGCAAATTGGGAAACATCTCGCTCACCGGCATTCCCGCTTCTTTACGTGAAGTGATAGCCTTCAGTTCAACTTTCGGGTGCTGCGCCAATAAGCGAAGCAGCTCTACACCAGTGTAGCCAGTGCCACCGACAATACCTACTTTAATCACTATCTGCCCCCATCAATTCAATTCGAGAACTTTTTATAATAACCATGGAATACCTATTAGGCAATAAAAAAGCCGCCCGAAGGCGGCTTTCTAAACAAACGGTAATTAAAATTAACGCTTGGAGAATTGCTTTGCACGGCGCGCTTTACGCAGACCGACTTTCTTACGCTCAACTTCACGTGCATCACGTGTGACCAATCCTGCGGCTCTCAATTGAGGTTTCAGGCTTGCATCATACTCAATCAACGCGCGGGTAATGCCATGACGAACTGCACCAGCCTGACCTGATTCACCACCGCCAATCACGTTTACCATGATGTCAAAGGTACCTTCATGATTGGTCAAGACCAAAGGCTGACGCACGACCATACGGCCAGTTTCGCGAGAAAAATAAATATCTACTGGCTTTTCATTTACCGTGATATCGCCCTTGCCTGGCTTAATAAATACTCTGGCAACAGCGTTTTTACGACGACCAGTACCGTAATGATAGTTTCCGACCATGGTTTATCCTTAAATATCCAATGCTACAGGTTGCTGAGCAATATGTGGATGCTCCGCACCAGCGTAGCACTTGAGTTTTTTCAGCATGGCATAACCTAAGGGACCCTTAGGCAACATGCCTTTCACTGCTTTTTCAAGTGCACGACCTGGAAAACGAGCCTGCATTTTTGCAAAGTTTGTTTCATAAATACCGCCCGGATATCCGGTATGACGGTAGTAAATTTTGTCTTGTTCTTTATTGCCAGTAACACGCAATTTTTCCACATTAGTTACAACGATGTAATCACCGGTGTCTACGTGTGGTGTATAGATTGCTTTATGTTTACCGCGCAAACGGTGTGCAATCTCGCTAGCGAGACGGCCAAGAACTTTATCTGTGGCATCAACCACAAACCAGTCGTGTGTTACCTCATGCGATTTAGCAGAGAAGGTTTTCATTCAGAAACCTCAGTCACTTATTAATTTGAGAAAGTCGCAAATTTTATGTCAAAAGCCATCATGTTGTCAAACCATAATTGGATTATTTCTTTTCCTGGCACACTTTAACATTCACTTAGCGTTAGTCCGATTGGCTTTTACCCATCTTACCATGTTTATTTCCACCTTCTGTTTTTGAAAAAAAAAGCGCAACCTATTTAGGTTGCGCTAAAATCCACCAAAGAAGGGGGATGGAGGAGACACCATCAAGACGCTTATTAAGATGGGGAAGCGTCCAGATGTGTTAGCATTATCTAATATAATAATATTTTGTGCAACTATTTTTCTCTTCCTCCAGCATTCTTTTATTTACATTTTCTCTTTTTATCTAAAGTGGAATCACCCATGAACTGGATTATTGTCAATTTTGTTAGCGCTTTTCTTCTTCCACCGATTAATTTACTCGTATTGGGCGCTGCGGGATTGGCCACCGTGAAAAAACATCCACGATTAGGGAAAAGCCTTATCGTTACTTCATTTTTATTTCTTTTTATTCTATCGACCCCATATGCTGCAAGCACATTACTTGGCAGCCTTGAAACCTTCCCGGCTGTCACTTCACTCAATCCCAATGCTGGCGCTATCGTTATTTTAGGTGCTGGGGCCAATTCCAGCGCCCCTGAATATGGCGGCGATACAGTTGACGCCTTAAGTTTACAACGGGTGCGTTACGGAGCATCTTTACAGCGGCGGAGCGGGTTACCGATTTTGGTCAGCGGCGGAAACCCCGCAGGTGACACACCTGTTGGAGTGCTCATGAAAAATGCTTTAGAGCGGGATTTTCAAGTTCCGGCTCGCTGGGTAGAAGACCGTTCCAGTAACACTTATGAAAATGCCATGTTCAGCTATAAAATTTTGCACCAGTCGGGGATTGACACTATTTATCTGGTAACGCATGCATGGCACATGCCGAGGGCTGTTGCCACTTTTAAAAAGGCAGGTTTTCACGTTATTCCTGCTCCCACCGTTTTTAGTTCTTATAAACATATCTCGTTAATGGATTTTATGCCTAACGCGCCAGCATTCCTCAAAAGTTACTACGCAATTCATGAGATGATCGGGTTAGTGTGGTATCAGATCAAGAATTAACAGGCCATTTACCTGATCTGTTAAGATGATGCGCAAAAATAGTTCATGAAAAGGATATATTCGTATGAAAGCACGTATTAAATGGGTTGAAGGAGTCAGTTTTTTAGGTGAAACGGAAAGCAATCATGCTGTATTGATGGATGGTTCGCCTGAAGCTGGCGGGCGTAATTTAGGTGCGCGCCCGATGGAGCTAATACTGCTTGGCTTGGGAGGATGCTCTTCCTTTGATGTTGTCCTCATTCTCAAAAAACAAAGGCAAGACATTACCGATTGCGTTGCGGAAATCAGTGCAGATAGAGCTGATAGCGACCCAAAAGTGTTTACCCGAATCCATCTGCACTTTATTGTCACTGGAAAAAACTTAAAACCAGAACAAGTTGAACGTGCCATCAAGCTGTCTGCAGAGAAATACTGCTCAGCCTCGATCATGATAGGTAAAACAGCTGAAATTACGCATGATTTTGAGATTGTTGAAGTTTAAATCCCACCTAAAACAACTTCTACACACAGAGCTTTCACCGCAGAGGCGCGGAGGCGCAGAGAAAACCGCCTCCCTACTTCTTCACGCTGGGTAGCAGCGTACGGCGTAGTAAATATCTTTCTCGATGACTTCAAACAGGCGGTCTATGTTGGGATGTTTGCCGGGGTTCTGACGCGCATCTTCGGTGTGTTCTGCAAACAAATCCAGTGCTTCCTGTGCGGCTTTGGGGCCGATACCACCCCATTTCTTTGACACGTGATAGTAAACCCGAAACGATCCCTGGCTGCCCGGCTTGTTTTCGATGCCGGCCTCTACCTCACCGCTTTCTCCAAACAATTTCATATTACCAAAACCATCTGTATTTTCCAGCGTTGCCAGATTTTCTTGAAAATTCTGCATTGATACCATTACTCCTTACGTTTGTTATTACTGTGAAAGACATCACACCCAATATGCGACGGTTGTCATGATCTTTGCATTGAGTTTCATTGCTTGCTGAACGGGCTTTGGCAGCGCCACACCGCCATGCTGCAGGGCGGTGGTTGCGTGTTTTGCTTCATCTTCTCTCATTTGTACCAGCACAGCATGACTTTTTTCATCTTGCGCTGGCAAACGCTGCAAATGCCCTTCGAGATGTGCGCCCACTTGATGTTCCGTTTCAGCCAGAAACCCCAGACTCCATTTATCACCCATTGCACCAGCCAGTGCACCGATGGCCAAGGAGCCGGTATACCATAAAGGATTGAGGAAACTTTTGTGGGTGCCCAATGCCTGAATCCGGCTTTCGCACCAGGCCAGATGTTCGGTTTCTTCAGCCGCTGCCTGTTCGAGCGCTTTTTGGGTCAGAGGATCTTGCGCGGTCAGGGCTTGCCCTTGATAGAGCGCTTGAGCACAGATTTCGCCACTGTGATTGATGCGCATCAGGGCACCTGCCAAGCGCTTTTCTGTCTCGGTCAAATCCTGCTCTGGCAAATCTGCTCCGGGCAAGGGTCTTGCTGTTTGCGCTTTCGCAAACAGGGTACGCAAACCTTTATCAAAATTAATAATGACGTGATCTATATTCAGCATTTTCCGGTAAACCCCATTTGCCTGGCCAATAAAGTGACAGGATGTATGACTTCAATTTGCACGCCTTGACTTCGTAGCCCTTGCGCCAGCCACAGGGCGCAACCTACATTGGACGTAGCCAGATAAGTTATATCGCACTGACGCAATGCCTTCATTTTATCATCCCGCAGCAAACCTGCCATCTCTGGTTGCTGTAAATGATACAGTCCAGCCGCTCCGCAACATTGGTCATTGCCTGCCAAAGGCTCGATGACTGCCTGAGGAATGCGCGCCAGCAACATATACACTGATTTTTCAGAATGAAGCACATTGCGCAGTGTACAGGGGTCGTGCACCATAATCCTGGCATCCAGCGGGGTTAAAGTGACGCCCTCCCACCCTTGTGTACGGGATAAGAACGCACTGATATCCACGACCTTGGTCGCAATATCAGCTCCCTCCAGACCAATTATGTGATTGTACTCACTTAACATGGCGCCGCAACCGGATGCGGCCGAAATAATCGCATCAAGTTTTAACCCTTCAAATGCCCGACTGTTCTGCCTTGCTGACTGTGCCGATTCATCCGTAAAGCCTGCATGCTGGTGCATTGCACCACAACACCCCTGCTGCTTGGGAACATGCACCGTATATCCCATGCGAGTCAGCACAAATATCGATGCATTCAGCACTTCAACATCCGTCAAACGTGCCACACAGCCCAGAAACAGCCCTACCTCTCCTCTCACTGCTCCTTGAACCGGGTAAATTTCATTCCAATTGTGAATGGCAGGCAATTCAGGCAACTCAGCTTCCAACCCTTCCAAACCAAAATGCTGTAATAAGTTAGATTTTCGGAGCAAGTATTGCAAACCAGATTGCTGGTACAGACGAATTACTCGCCCGATAGATCTTAGTTTAAAGGGGTTATTTACAACGCTACTTAATGCTCGATAACGTTTAGCCCCTGAGCGAGGGTTTGGCCTGTTTTGTTTAATAAATGATCGAACACCATCCACCACACTCCCATATTCCACTTTTGAGGGGCAGGCGTTTTCACAGGCACGACAGGTCAGACACAAATCAATATGCTGGATAAAGCGCTCACTGATGGGCAATTTATTTTCCAGCACTGCCTTCATCAAGGCGATACGACCACGCGGAGAATCAGCTTCGGATTTTGTTTTACGATAGGTAGGACAATGGGGCAGACACAGGCCACAGGCAACGCAGCGATTGGCAGCCTGAATAATTTCATTCAGACCAGCAGAGTGGGGTATTAATGGCAAAACTATCGACATGCTTGCCATTATACGTAGCAAAGCACCAGCACGATCACAATCTGAAATAAAAAACGGGCGTCCGAAGACGCCCGTTTTAAGACACTACAATTAATCTAGCTTAAATGAGCCAAATTAGAAGTTGTGAATCATACCTACGCTAACACCGCTGGTAGCTTGTGTACCAACAGATCCTGCGTTATCACCATGACCACTAGCTGAAACGCTGTATGCTGGGAACACGTTAGAAGTTGAATCGCCGTTTTTGTTGTTGGTTCTAGCATATGTAACATAGGCGGTTGTACGCTTGGACATAGCGTGGTCTGCACCCAAAGCCCACATAGAAGCACCGGTGTTGCTTACGTTACCAATGTCTTTAGCTTTGTAGTATTGTGCTTTAAGGGTATTAGCAGCATCCAGTTTGAACGCAGCGCCCAGACCCCAAACCTTACGATCGTCATCGGTATTGGCAGCAGCAGTTGTATTCTTGGTATCTTCATACAAAGCAACCACTTTAGCTACGCCGAAATCATATCCACCGCTCAGACGCCAAGCTTTAGGTGCATCATTGGTACCGCCAACCTGATGCTTTTCCCAAGCCAAGCCAGCAAATACTGGACCGTTTGCGTAGATAGCAGCAACTGAGGTTGCGCTTGTAGCACCAATATTGTTTGCAGTACCAGCACCAGTACCAACATTAATGTTGGTAGCATAGCCAGCAATAACTTGGAAACCACTCATGGATGGAGAAGCGTACCATACCATGCTGGAAGGACGCAGATCCCAGCTACCGTTAGCTGCAACAGTTGCACCTGCGGCATTAACCAAAGTTGCTGAAGAAATCAGGTTACGTGTATCACCCAATGTGTTGTTAAACAGGTCAACCTTACGACCAATGGTCTTGAACGGGGTGTCGTTTTTACCCAGATACACGCCACCGAAGCCACCGGTTAAACCTGCGAAGGTGTTACCACAACCTACGGTACCACCAGCGCAAGAGGTATCATCGTTACCTGTCCCACCAGCGCTAAAGTAGGTTTGAACTTGCCAAACAGCTTTCAGGCCATTGCCCAGATCTTCGTCACCGCTGAAAACGATGTTGGAAGAATTGCTGGAAACGTTGCTCATGGTCTGGTTTTGTGTGCCACCAGCATTGCCCTTGATTAAGTCGTATGAAAAATTCATTTGACCAGAAATTTTAACGTTACCACCATCAGCCATGGCAACAGGTGCTGCTAAAGCACTTGCAATTGCCAATGCGATTAGTTTCTTGTTCATGTGTTTCTCCGTAAATTGGTTTGAGTTTACATTTTGCAACTGCCATTTAAAACTCGGCGTCGCAAAATTTACCTCTCTAAAACTGAGAAGTTGAGCCCATTGTGCCAAAGAGTGAAAAGTCATGACAAGCTTTTAATGAGCAACAGGTAACATTGGTCATTCTTATTGTTGTTTTTTTGCAACATTGAATTATGGTCTTGCGAGAATTGCGCAGGGCGGTTTTTTACCGCAGAGGCGCGGAGGAAAGCGAAGCTTGTAATAGCTGTAAACAGTGGCGCTACGGTTTTGCCAGACTGGATACTTACGAATCAAGCAATTTGGAATGCCTTTACTTTCTCTGCGCCTCCGCGCCTCTGCGGTTAAACGGCTTTAAATGAAAACAGGGAACGTCCCTTAACCAAACAACCTTGCCAGCTCCTGACCCGGATCAGAGGCGCGCATGAATGCTTCACCGACGAGGAAGGTGTGGACGTTGTGATTACGCATGAGTGCGACGTCTTCTGGTTTGTGAATGCCGCTTTCGGTGACGACTATTCGGTCCGCAGGGATGTTTGACAACAATTCGAGGGTGGTTTCGAGGCGGGTTTCGAAGGTGCGCAAGTTTCGATTGTTGATGCCAATCAGGGGGGTGGTGAGTTGCAGGGCGATATCCAGTTCGGTGCTGTCGTGTACTTCTACCAGTACGGCCATGCCTAGTTTATGGGCTAGTTTCTCCAGTTCCTGCATGGCGGCAAGATTGAAGGTTGCGGCACCCTCTCCCCTGCCCTCTCCCATCGAGGGAGAGGGGGTTTGAAAGGCGGCGACTATGATCAATATGGCATCGGCTCCCATTGCGCGGGCTTCGTAGACTTGATACGGGTCTATCATGAAATCTTTGCGCAATACTGGCAGGTTACAGGCTGCGCGGGCTTGTTTGAGATATTCTGCATTCCCCTGAAAAAATTGCTCGTCTGTTAATACAGACAGGCAAGCTGCACCATGTTGGGCGTAGCTTTGTGCAATTTCGGCGGGATTGAAATTTTCGCGTAGCAGGCCTTTGCTGGGGCTGGCTTTTTTGATTTCTGAAATAACAGCTGATTTGTCGGCCTGAATTTTGTTGCGAATGGCGGCTACAAAATCTCTTGGAGCGGGTTGTGCCTGGGCTTCTGCCTTGACCGCGTGTAACGGTTTTGCGACTTTTGCTGTGGCTACTTCTTGCGCTTTGACGGAGAGGATTTTATTTAGGATATCGGACATAGTTTTTATTCACCGCAAAGGCGCAGAGTAATTTAAATTAAGTTCAAGTACACCGGCACAAGAGTTACACATTATATTGCTCATATTTCCTAGCATGGTATTTTTAACCGCAGAGGCGCGGAGGCGCAGAGGTTTCTTGGAGCTGGTTCACTAGTCTCTTAATTCCAAGCTTTAGAATGGGAACATTGAAATTAATTAGCAGCCCTACGGTGCATGGGTATAGTTTGAGATAGGTTAGCAACTGCGCTTCATGAATTGGGGCTAGTTTTTCGACTGTTTTAAGTTCAATGATTACGCTTCCTTCAACAACCAAATCCAGCATATAACCACAATCCAGTTTTATATTCTTATAGCTGACTGGCAACGCTACTTGCCTGCGAAAACTGAGGCCTTGGCTGGATATTTCATAGCACAGGCACTCTTCATAGGCAGATTCCAACAGTCCGGGGCCTAGCGTACGGTGCACTTCAATTGCGCAACCAATGATCGCCTCGGTAATTTGGTTTTCACTCTGCGCCTCTGCGCCTCCGCGGTTCATTGCACTTTAAACTGATTTGAAAATGCTACCAGTTGTTGCAACTTGGCTTTGGCTGCTCCGTTTTCCAAAACTGCTTGGGCTTTTGCGACCCCTTCAGCCAGCGTGTCCGCCAGACCGGATGTGTATATTGCCGCGCCTGCATTAAGAGCTACGATATCGCGCGCCGAGCCGGGCTGATTTTCAAGCGCTGTCATCAACATGGCTTGAGCTTCTTCCAGATTGTGCACTTCCAGCGTGCTGGAACTGCTGGTGGCCAGGCCAAACTGGGCTGGGTTCAATATATATTCTTTTACGTTACCGTCTTTCAGTTCTGCTACGTAGGTATCTCCCGCCAGGGAAATTTCATCGAGGCCATCTGCGGCATGCACGACCATGACATGGCGGCTACCCAGTTCTTTCAGGACATGGGCCAGCTTGCCTACCAGATCTTTGCTGAACACCCCCATCACCTGATTTTTTGCACCGGCTGGGTTGGTCATTGGGCCCAGTAAATTGAACAAGGTACGCACACCCAGCTCCCGACGCACAGGTGCTGCATGTTTCATGGCGCTGTGGTGGTTGGGGGCAAACATGAAGCCGACACCGATTTCTTTTACCGATTGCGCGACCTGATCCGGGGTGACATTCACATTCACACCCAGCACTTCCAGTACATCGGCACTGCCACAAGTACTGGATACAGAACGTCCACCATGCTTGGCAACTTTGGCGCCTGCTGCGGCGGCGACCAGTGCGCTGGCTGTGGAGATATTAAAGGTATGGGTGCCATCGCCACCGGTGCCGCAGGTGTCAACGACATGTTCCAGATCTTGCAGGGGTACTTTGGTGGCCAGTTCACGCATTACGTGGGCTGCGGCAGCGAGTTCGGTGACAGTTTCGCCTTTGCAGCGCAAGCCGATCAGTATGCCGGCAATTTGTACGGGGGTCATTTCGCCCCCCATGATTTGCTGCATGACTGCGAGCATTTCTTCGCGGGTGAGGTCGCGTTTTTCTATTAAGGCTGTAATTGCGGTTTTAGCGTCCATTTATATTGCACCTGTTATTTTACTCCCTCTCCCTTGATGGGAGAGGGCTGGGGAGAGGGTGGAGAAATAACGTTGGTTCGCCCCCTCTTCCTGTCCTTCTCCCACGAGGGGAGAAGGGACCTGCTAATCAGTTCTCATCCGGAAACATCTGTTTTTTCCTCCCCCTTGATGGGGGAAAGCCAGGGAGAGGATGGTAACGCCTTGAAATTTAACCCCTATCCCCAGCCCTCTCCCACAAGGGGAGAGGGAGATGTAGTGTTTCCGGATGGGAACTAATTAATATGATCTTATAATGCCGACACCCAAGCTTTTGGCTCTACCGCATTAAATGTTGGGTAATGACATCCCATACACCATCCATATTCTGCAACACATCATGATTCCAGAATCTTAACACTTCAAACCCTTGTGATTGGAGCCAGCTTGTCCTTGTTTCGTCTTTTATTTCATGCACTGGGTCTGCATGTTTGCCCCCATCCAGCTCTACCACCAATTTTTTCTCGAAGCAGACAAAATCTACCACATAGTTGCCTATGGGTTGCTGCCGTTTGAATTTGCATCCATGCAACTGTTTGGCTCGCAGTTGCTGCCATAGCTTTTTTTCAGCTTCGGTGATGTTTTTTCTTAGCTGTTTGGCTATGTCGGTTAAATGGTTTGGCACACCCTCTCCCCTGCCCTCTCCCATCAAGGGAGAGGGAGTTTAAGTGCCTCCGCGCAGAAAATTAGCCAGCATTTCGTGCCCGTATTCGGTAAGTATGGATTCCGGGTGGAATTGCACGCCTTCTACGGCCAGGGTTTTATGACGCACGCCCATGATTTCCTGATCTTCTGTCCAGGCAGTGATTTCCAGGCAATCTGGCAAGCTTTCACGTTCGATCACCAATGAATGATAGCGTGTGGCATTGAACGGGTTTGCCAAACCTTTAAACACGCCGATATCTTTGTGATATACCTGTGAGGTTTTGCCATGCATGAGCTGTTTGGCATGGACTATCTTGCCGCCGAATGCCTGGCCGATACTCTGATGCCCCAGACAGACACCTAAAATAGGCGTCTTTCCTGCAAACTGCTTTATTAACGGTACGGAAATGCCGGCTTCGTTGGGTGTGCAGGGGCCGGGAGAAATGACAATATGGGTGGGGTTCAATACGGCCACCTGATTCAGGTCTATTTCATCATTTCGGTACACCACGACTTCCTGGTTTAACTCTCCAAAATACTGAACGAGGTTGTAGGTGAAGGAGTCGTAATTGTCGATCATTAACAGCATATTTTTTCACCACAGCGGCACAGAGGCATAGAGAAAGTCAAAACCATTATTTGAATCTCTTTGATTCGTTTTTTAGCATTGAGCGAGTTGGCATTAGTCATGGGCTGTTTCCCCCAATCCGGCGAGTACCAGTTCTGCGGCACGTAGCACGGCCCGGGCTTTATTCTGGGTTTCTGTCCATTCGCTTTGTGGTACGGAATCCGCCACGATGCCGGCGCCAGCCTGGACGTACAGGGTGTCATCCTGAATCACAGCTGTGCGGATGGCGATGGCTAAATCCATGTCACCATTAAATCCCAGATAACCGACTGCGCCAGCGTAAACACCGCGTTTGGTAGGTTCCAGTTCGTCGATAATTTCCATGGCGCGCACTTTGGCTGCGCCGGACACCGTTCCGGCCGGGAAGGTGGCGCGCAGTACGTCCATATTATTGAGGCCGGGTTTTAGCTTGGCTTCTACATTGGAAACAATGTGCATCACATGGGAATAATGTTCGATATTCATGTTTTCCGTGACTTTGACGCTGCCTGTCTGCGCTACCCGTCCAATGTCGTTGCGACCCAGATCCATCAGCATGAGGTGCTCAGCCAGTTCTTTGGGATCGGACAGCAAGTCTTTGGCCAAGGCTTCATCTTCTTCACGGGTAATGCCACGAGGGCGAGTACCGGCTATAGGTCTGACAGTGACTTCATCGCCTTCCTGGCGCACCAGAATTTCTGGCGAGGCACCAACCACATGGAAACCGCCCATGTCGTAATAAAACATGTACGGAGAAGGATTGAGGCTACGCAATGCGCGATACAAGGAAAGGGGTGAAGCAATAAATGGCTGGCTCATGCGTTGCGACAGCACAACCTGCATGATGTCGCCGTCAAAAATATATTGCTTGGCGCGCTCAACGGCTGCTTTGAAAGCGTCTTCACCAAATTCGGATACCGCTTGCACTGGCCCAACCGGCGCATGTAATGAAGCATCTACCGGCCGACTCAGGTTCCTGCCCAATTCATGCAAGCGTTGCTGTGCCAGCAAATAGGCATCAGGAACAAACGGGTCTGCATACACAATCAGATAGAGCTTGCCGGAAAGATTATCTACGACAGCCAATTCTTCTGACAAAAGCAGCAAAATGTCCGGCATGTGGAGCGTATCGGGCTTGCTGGATTTGGCTAGTTTTGGCTCAATGTAACGAACGGTGTCGTAGCCAAAGTAACCTACCAGACCACCCCCGAACCGGGGCAGCCCAGGGCGGGGAGCAACATTGAAGCGCTGCATGTAGTCGCTGATGAAGGCCAGCGGATCAGCGACGTCCTGTTGTTCCAGAATGCCTTCGTTATTTTCTACAGTGACCAGATGGCCATGCACACGAATGCGGGTTTTGGCAGGCAGGCCGATAAATGAGTAGCGACCAAAACGTTCGCCCCCCTGCACGGATTCCAGCAGGTAGGAGAAAGGCTGATTCGCCAGTTTGAGATAAACCGATAAAGGCGTGTCCAGATCGGACAGCATTTCTTTTACCAGCGGAATCCGGTTGTAGCCCTGACGGGCCAGTTCGATAAATTCTTGTTCAGTCATGATTTTTCACCACAGAGACAATGAGACACAGAGAAAACGTTAAATACAAACCATCCGGCTTGCGCCAAACGTAAGCACAAAAGGACAGCATCGCCATGATGCTGCCTTTGTACTGATTTGTGCCTCTGCGCCTTTGTGGTTCACGCCATTAAGCCTTTTTAATAAGCTTGACTGCATCCAGCAGCGTTGGCACAACTGCATCCAGATCCAATTCATCCACACTGCGCCCACGGTTATAACCATAAGGGACGCAGAATACATGACACTTTGCTGCTCGTGCAGCCTGGGTATCATTGAGCGAATCACCGATCAGGAGCAGCTCCTGCGGGGTAATGCCGAAATGTTCGCAGGCATGCAGCAAAGGCATCGGGTCGGGTTTCTTTTTAGGTAACGTATCACCAGAAAGAATCAGCTCGAAATAATCGAACAGCCCGGTATCTTTCAACAGCGGCACCGTGAATTTTTCTGCCTTGTTGGTAATACATGCCATGCGGTAACCTGCCTGTTTCATGGCTTGCAACCCTTCCACTACGCCGGGGAAAGGGCGACTTTGTGCACTGACCACTTGCATATAGTGCTTTTCGTAGACGGGCAGTGCACGGCCGAACAATTCTGCATCGGGTTCAGCCGTCATATCACGCGTCAGTACGCGCTTTACCAGCCGAGATACGCCATTTCCAATATAGCTTTTTACTGTATCCAGATCAATTGCCGGCAATGCCAGTTCACTGGCCATACGGGTTGCTGCTTCAGCCAGATCCGGGGCGGTATGCAGCAATGTACCATCCAGATCAATTACGACCGCTTTTACTGCAATAGGAAACTTTTCTTGCATTTGATCATAGCCTTTATTGCGACTGAGAACGCTTACGCATTCTTAGTCAGTATTGTTTGAATATTTTAAACTTTTGCCAGTTCAGCGCGCATTTCTGCGATCACTGTTTCGTAGCGATGCGGATCGCTGTCTTTCCCAGCACCGTAGACAGCTGAACCCGCTACAAAGGTATCTGCACCTGCGCGAGCGATTTCGGCAATGTTATTGACCTTTACGCCACCGTCCACTTCCAGCCAGATATCTTTGCCGGTTGCATCGATCAATTTTCGCACCGTGCGCAATTTGTTCAGCGCCTCAGGGATGAAAGACTGGCCGCCGAATCCGGGGTTAACCGACATAATCAGTACCATATCCAGCTTTTCCAGCACGTGATCCAGATAATGCAACGGGGTGCCTGGGTTAAATACCATGCCGGCTTTGCAACCACATTCCTTGATCAGACCAATGGTGCGATCGATATGTTCGGAAGCCTCAGGGTGAAAAGTGATCATGTTGGCGCCCGCTTTGGCAAAATCCGGGATGATACGATCCACTGGTTTGACCATCAGGTGCACATCAATCATGGCATCGGTCAGCGGGCGGATTGCTTCGCACACCAGTGGTCCAATGGTCAAATTGGGGACGTAATGATTGTCCATGACATCAAAATGGATAATGTCTGCGCCGGAGGCGAGGACATCGGTAATTTCCTGGCCCAGTTTGGCGAAGTTTGCAGATAATATGCTTGGCGCAATTTTAAACTTGGACATGACATCCCCTATAAAGATTGAAAGTTTGATCAAACATAACTTCAAATTGCATTATGTTTTCTCTAAACGCAAAAACCTTTATTCTACCTTCAAATAGTTGCGCTGGACATAGGGTGCGATTCCAGAATCAATCAATTTATGCAAATCACTTGCGAGTTGACCCATTTTCGTGTGCAATAGCGTTATGGCTGATAGCAAAAAATACGAAATTACCGTGACACCAAAAACCGTTTTCATTCCCGAGCAATCGGATGAAGATAACAACCGTTATGTGTTCGCTTATACCATGACTATTACCAATACAGGTAACATGGCTGCGCAACTGATTAGCCGTCACTGGTTAATTACGGATGCAGAGAATCAGGTTCAGGAAGTGCGCGGACTGGGTGTCATTGGTGAACAACCCCTGCTCAAGCCGGGTGAGAGTTTTGAATATTCCAGCGGTACGGCCATTGCCACGCCTGTTGGCACCATGCGCGGCAGTTACCAGATGGTTGCTGAAGACGGCATTAAATTTGATGCCACCGTGCCTGAATTTACCCTGAGCATGCCGCGAGTGCTGCACTAACAAGAACCACTTGCGCTGCGTTCTGGCAACATTTCTTTCAATCAGCGCAAACCTTAGCCTTCAGATTTCATGTCACTGAAATTCAGCTATTCTCTCATTGCTCCATTCTATGATGCCGCCATTGCCGGTGCATCAGCGAACATTCGTAAAAAAAACCTGCTCAACCTGCCCCAGGATGGCAATCTGTCCATCCTGATCAATGGCATCGGCACGGGGCTCGATATTCCTTATTTGCCTCATGCTCACCATTACACTGGGCTGGATTTGACTGCTGCCATGCTTAAGCGGGCGAACGCCAGAATCGGAAAATTACGGATTGATTTAGTGCAAGGGAACAGTCTGGCTTTACCGTTTGCAAATGAAAGTTTTGACCATGCAGTACTCCACCTGATTTTGGCGGTGGTACCAGACCCGCTGGCATGCCTGAGTGAAACGGCCCGGGTTCTCAAACCCGGAGGCAGCGTATTGCTGCTGGATAAGTTTCTGAAGCCCAATCAAAAAGCCTGGTTTCGGCGCGCACTTACCCCACTTTCTGCACAGATCGCTACACGTATGGATGTGGTTTTTGAGGATGTGCTGGCTTACGTACCGCAACTTAAAGTTATTTCAGATGAACCTGTGCTTGCAGGAGGATGGTTCAGGGCCATTCACCTGATTAAAACCTAGATTGAATTGCATTATTTAACCGGGGTAGGCATATTACGGATCAAATCAAGGCGGATTTTCACCATTACTCCTTCCTGATTTTTGACCAGCACATAATCTGCACCATTTTCTTCCAGTATGTCCTGCGGAAAAACATTCCCCATATAGGACATACCTGACTGCTCATCCTGCCAATGCAAATTCATGGACTCATTGCACATGATCGCAATCGTGAAGCGCTCATGAAAAAAGTGGGGGACGGGGATGTAAGGTTGTGCCATAGCTGTTCTGATATAATCCCAGGATAATTCTTTACAAACATGTCGCTCATTACTCTATCCAAAATTTCATGGAAAGCCAAATCAAAACCGCTTCACCCTTATTTGCCATCCTTTTCCTGTTATTTGGCATCAGTGCCTGTACGACGGTTTCCAAACCGAAGGTTGCCCCTCCAGCTATCGCACTTCCCCCTGTAGTGACTCCGCCAGTTAGTGTGAAAACTGAACCCGCTGCACCGACGCTGCAAATAAGTGACTGGAAAGCTTTGCCTGGCTGGCAGGATGATAACCAGGCTACCGCCTGGGAAGCCTTTCTGCAAAGTTGTAACGGCCTGAAAAATCAGGTTGCATGGCAGCAAGTATGTAAATCAGGGCAGCAAATTCAACACCCTGACAGCCAGTCCCTGAGACGATTTTTTGAACAGAATTTCACCCCTTATCTGGCAACAAACCCGGACGGGACGTCCCAAGGCATGATCACAGGTTATTACGAACCTGTGTTAAGAGGCAGCCGCACCCGCACTGCAAAATACCGCTTTCCACTCTATGGGGCGCCGGGCGATTTACTCAATATCGAACTGGCTGATGTTTATCCGGAGCTGAAGGGCTTGCGGTTACGAGGCCGCATTCAAGGCAATAAAGTTGTGCCTTATTACAGCCGTGCTGAAATTGAAAGTGCACAGTCACCGCTGAAAGGGTCAGAATTTTTATGGGTTGATGATGCTATCGACCTGTTCTTTTTGCATGTTCAGGGTTCCGGCCGTGTGAAACTCGAAAATGGCGAATCTGTGAGAATCGGATATGCCAACCAAAATGGCTTCCCTTATAAATCCATTGGCAAAGTTTTGGTTGATCGTGGCGAGCTGCCCCTGGAAAAAGCATCTGCACAAGGCATTAAAGACTGGACGCTGAAAAATCCGGGAAAAATGTCCGAGTTGTTAAACAACAATGCCAGTTATGTGTTTTTTCGGGAGATGCCGAATCATCAAAATGGTCCGACCGGATCGCTTGGTGTTCCCCTCACAGCCGGACGCAGCATTGCCGTTGACCCCCGCTCTATACCACTGGGCGCACCGGTTTTCCTTTCCACCACCTGGCCTAACAGTACCAAACCCCTTAGCCGTTTAGTGATGGCACAAGATACGGGTGCTGCAATCAAAGGTGGCGTTCGCGCTGATTTCTTTTGGGGATTTGGTAATGATGCGGGAGCACTTGCCGGCCGCATGAAACAGCAGGGGCAATTATGGGTATTGTTGCCCAAGGGATACCCGGTTAGCACGAATTAGCTCTCATCCGGAAACAACTGCCCCCCTCCCTTTGATGTGGGAGGGCCAGGGAGGGGTATAGCGTTTCCGGATGAGAACTCATTAATTTTCAGGTTTCAATGGAATACGGAGAATTTTTCTGTCTGGGATTGGCACTTCGTATCGCACTCGTACCATGAAACGGCTTTTCACCTCTCTGCCTTCCCGTTTGGCAGGGACAAATCGCGCATTGCGGAAAGCGGCTATCGCAGACTCTTCAAAATAGCCTTCCGGAATAGCATCCACCACGGAAACATCTTTTACCACCCCCAGCTCATCAATCAAAATAAGCAAAGTTACATCACCTTCAATATTGGCAGCGCTGGCATCTTCAGGATATTCAGGGTTGATCGATTGCAACGGCTTGGGTTGTTCATCCAGCTGTTTTGCAGGATAGTAAGTCGGGTCTTCCATTAACGGAATATCAAGCGCAGGCAGGCCAGACTTTTGCTCACTCAGCACACTGTCGCTTTGTTTTTGCTCAGTATCATCCGATGTCAGTTTTTGAGGTGGCGCAATGGCAGGTTGCGGCTCTTGCACAGGCTCGGGTTTAGCCTGTTTTACCGGCTCTGCAGTCGGCAAGCTTTTCTCTTTGGCAACCGTTTCTTTTTTTATTTCCACTACTTCTTTTAATAGCGCAGGGGCTGGTTTGGCATGAGGCTTTACCCCTTCCAGACGCGCTTCAATCACTACTTGTCTGGGCCTGTTTGCTCCGCCTGGTTTGACCTTTATGCCATAAATAATACCCAGATGAATGACAAGAGAAAGCACTAATGCCAGCGCAATGCGCTGGATAGTTACCCGACTGATTTTGGTGCAAGCAAAAGCACTCATCAGAATGATACATCACGCAATATTGTCAGCCAGCCGATCATCGGCAAGTACGCCTGTTCACCCAACATATAATCGCATCACATTCAGTGTTATGATTTACAAAAATAATAAAAACCTTCTCACATTGACTCGGAAAACCAGAAATGAAAACACCCATGCTTGCTTTATTTTTTGCGTTCGCCTGCCAAAACGTATTGGCCAGTGATACCGTTACACTCAAAAAAATTTCCATCCAGTCCGGCGATGTTGAGGTGCCTGCCGAAATTGCAGTACCAAAAGGTAATGGCCCCTTTCCGCCGGTATTATACATCCATGCCAAGCGTGGGTATGACGAAGTCGATCAGCGGCATATCACCACACTGGCAGAACAGGGATTTCTGGTACTGGCTCCCGATTGGCAGAGCGGTCGATTTATCGAACGCTGGCCTTCTGAACATAACCCCGCAACCGAAAACGATGTGGAAGCCGCATTAAACGCCCTCCAGAAACTGCCTGATGCCTGCAAAATTCCCGTGGGCTATGTTGGCTACTCCCGTGGCGGCTATTATTCTATACGGCTTGCCGCGAAGCGTGGCAAAGATATTGCCGCAATTGCCAACTACGCCGGCCATATGCAAAACCCCAACGCACCAGAACCGGAACAACTTTTCAGCATAGCGCCGGAGATTGCCCAGATCACCACCCCCATGCTGTTTTTAATCGGCGAACAGGATTTTGAATTGCGCCGCATGAATGGCGGGCGTGCTTTTTATGCACTATACGAACGCGGGGTGCCTGTAGAAATGCAATATTATCCTTTGGCGCGTCGCGCTTTTGATTTCCGTAACGATCAAAGCCCGGAAGAAAAAATTGCGACCAAGCATGCTCGGGAACGGGTTAAGGCGTGGCTTCTGAAATATATGAAAGTGGATAAGAACGGGAAGTGCGGCTGAGTATTTTTCCGGTCACTATGCGCCAATAAGTGCATTGTGCTGATAGGTGTGTAGAAAGAAATACACGCCTATTCACACAAATTAGTTCACCGCAGAGGCGCGGAGGGAAAAGCGGTTTCGAGGTGCTTCAGGTTGCGTATGGTGGTCGTTAATGCGCCGAATAACGGTCAATGCACTTCGCTTATTGACACCCTACAACACGCCTTGCATGCGTTGCAAGTCAGTAAGGCTCTTGGCGACGCAGCAGCCATCCAGAATTTAAGTTCAATCATCTCAATTGTTGGTTATACTAATTTACAGTGTTTGCTAGTATAACCAACATAATCAGTTATACTATAATTGTTCTATTGTTAGTATAACCATCATGAACCTTTACACGGAATTAACCAATACGGCACAAACCGCCTATGCGCAACTTGTTGATGCGGCATTGTCTGCAGAGCATTTACGCTCGGTTGCAGACCTTTCTGGCTCCTTTGCGGCAAAGACGGTCAAGGGGCACAAATATTGGTACTACCAGTACACCGAGCCGTCAGGGAAGTTGCGGCAAGTTTTCGTAGGACCGGACAATGACGGGGTTAGAGCACTGATCGAGCGCAAAATACAACCCGCTTCCACTAAAGCGCTTGAACCACTTGCGCGTTCGGCTGAAGCCCTAGGTTGCGCCCCCGTGCTACCGCGCCATTTCAGAGTAGTACGCCGTCTGGCGGAGTACGGTTTTTTCCAAGCCGGAGGCGTGTTGATTGGCACGCACGCCTTTCTGGCATACGGCAACATGCTGGGGGTGCAATGGGGCGACGCTTCGCGCACGCAGGACATTGACTTCGCCCATGCAGGCAAGAGCTTGTCCCTCGCCTTACCTTCGAACATCGAGGTGCAAACGCATGACGCCATTCAATCTCTGCGAATGGGCTTCCTGCCTATTTCCGGGCTATCCTCCAAGGCTGGTGGCACTTACCTCATTCCGCAAGAGCCAGGATTCAGGCTGGATTTTCTGACAACGCTTCATCGAGGCGGCGAAAAACCTTACGAACATAAACAATTGCACGTAACCCTGCAACCGCTCAAGTTCATGGAGTTCTCACTTGAACAAGTGCAACAAACCGTATTGTTCTGCAACGAAGGCGCGGTGGTTGTCAATATACCGCACCCCCTTCGCTATGCCTTGCACAAAGCGCTGATATCTGGAGAACGCGAAGGTACATTTGCCGTAAAAGCTGGAAAGGATTTGCGGCAAGTGGCATCCCTGCTTTCTTTTTTCAAGGAACACAGAGCGTGGGAAATCGAAGAGATTTGGAATGACCTGATTACACGCGGCAAGGGATGGACAACCCGAGCGCACAGAGGGATTAAGGTGTTGGACAAAGGGTTCCCAGCGCTTTGTTTGCATGATTTGTTAAGATTCCCGGATGCTTCGACCAAGTAAACGTTGAGATTTAATACCAGTTCAGAAATGCGTATAAAAGAAATACACGAGTATTCACACAAAATAGTTCACCGCAGAGACGCGGAGGCGCAGAGGAAAAGGCTGTTTCGAGGTGCATCAACTCGCTTAGAGTGATCGATAAAGCAACGAATAAAACATCCGGTGCAATGCGCTTCGCTTATTGACACCCTACAAGATGCCTTACGCGCGCTATGGCTTACCCCGGCACTTTTAGCAAAATGGGCACGCTGTAAATAAAGTGGATGATACAAATCCAATTTAGAGGGAAACTAATTGATCAATCTACGAACCACCGTATTTAACACATTGTTGCTTGCCATGTTTTGTCTGCCAATTAGCAGTTATGCCGCGACGGTGGGGCAACAATTCCGCGACATCATGGCGCAGATTGATGCCAAGTGTAAAAAAGAAAAACTCGGTCCATATCTTGACCCAAATGAACCCCCACGCTCAGACAAACGCTCTGATGGTTCCTGCGAAATTCTCAAGGTCAAACCCGCCGACCCGCTGGCAACGGCAGAAGGGCGCTTTGCCTATTCCATCAAATTGCCACCGCCGCATGACAAGCCGAAAGTCGAATACCGGAAAGGCATGAGCGCGGAGACCTACTTTAAGGAGTTGTGCGCTAAAGAGGAGGGGGATTTTGTGTTCCGGGTGGTTGATGGAGTGGAGGGGATTACAATTATGCGGCCATTGCCGCAGGTAATCGGCATTCCTTTGTCGCAGGAGTCAGGGGGGCCAACCGTAGGTTCTTTTGTATCATCTATCAACGGAATATACAGATATGTTGATGCGGTTGAGCTTCTCGAAAACTCAAACACACAAACCCAACTAATTCATTATAAAGTTGACCCGAAATTGCCGGTTAACAAACCGCCATACGGTAAGGCGAGTTATGCCATCAAAGAATCGCAAGCGCGCTATGGCTACACATTTCGAAATTCATTTCTGGAAAATAGAGAAATTGGAGTTGTGGGACAGGAATTAATTATTGCAGATCTGCAAACCAATGAGATTCTTGCATTTCGGCGTAGATTTTCACGATTAAATTTTATGGTTCGTAACTCTGTTCGACCTATGTTAGGCACACCTTGCAGATTAATACCTACCGAAAACTCAGATAACAGATTTGTCGCAAAAATTCTCAAACCTGCAAAACAAGCTAAAGGAGATCAGAAATGAGCACAATTATTCAAACCTGGTATAACTTTGCTCTGCAACAGTTCGCGCAAGAGCGCAATAACCAAAGGGCATTGCGCCGCATGCAAGAGATGAGATGCTAACGCCATTTCTGATTATCAACGCGCCCGACATCCAAGTGGCACCTATTTCCCACTGTCAATCTGTCACAACGTAACGGATGAGTAAAGTAAGAGCCAGCCAGTGTGAACGGCGGTTTTGAGAGCGCTTAATCCGGGACGAAGAAGATTATCGGGCACATATGAATTATGAGCATATCAATACGGTGAAGCGTGGTTTGGTTGGGCAGGTGATGGCGGCGCTAAGTTATACATACTAACATCCGGTGCAATGCCCTTCGGTTATTGCACCCTACACAACGCCTTGTTTTTTTCTCTGCGTCTCCGCGCCTCTGCGGTTAAAAAGGCATTTCTCTAGACACCTTTGCGCGCAACCATATCCACTAATGCTGACATGCCGTGATGCTTGGTGCCTTCAGCTATAAACTCTTCATGCTCCTGTAAATGCAGGATTTCCATATCGGCAAAATAATCCTGCAACATTTTCGG
This sequence comes from Sulfurirhabdus sp., assembly GCA_043759595.1. GTDB lineage: Bacteria > Pseudomonadota > Gammaproteobacteria > Burkholderiales > SMCO01 > Sulfurirhabdus. The sequence continues at coordinate 29,111 of JAYVLG010000071.1, forward strand.
CGTGTACAGATTTTCTACCTGGCCAGGACCACCGGTATTATATTCCAGCTGTTTCGGGGTGTAACCTTGCAATATCAGCAAGCCGCCCGGCTTGAGTGCTTGCTTGATATGCTCGAACATTTTGGTGCGCTCTTCCTGGGACACAAACTGGATGAAAATGGCCACAATCACATCAAATCGGGCTTTTCCCCAATCCCAGGTGAGCAAATTCGCTTCTTCAAACTGGATATTTACACCCTTTTCGGCTGCCAGTTTTTTGGCTTTGGCTTGCCCGATGGGCGAAATATCCACTGAAAGCACGTTCAGACCTTGCTGAGCGAGCCAGACGCCATTTCTTCCTTCACCATCGGCTACGGCCAGCACTTGCTGGCCCGCTTTTAACAGCGGCTTTTGTGCAGCAAGGAAAACATTGGGCTCCGTGCCGAAAATGTAGGATTCGCTATCGTAATGAGAGTCCCAAACGTCCCGCATGACATTTTCCTTTAAACATTTATAGCTGCATTTTTATTTAGCCGGAGGAACATTCAGCATTTTTTCCAGCTCGGCTGCGGGTACGGCCCCAGGAACCAGACGACCACTTTCAAAGATAATTGTCGGCGTGCCATTGATGTTGAATTTTTTACCCAACTCAGCCAGCTGTGCCAATGGTGTTTCGCATGTGCCCGCATTTTTTGGTTCAATACCCTTGAGCATGAAATCATTCCATGCCTTGGCTCGATCAGGCGCACACCAGATTATTTTGGATTTTTCAGCCGCATTGGGATGCAAACTGGCGATTGGATACAGGAAAGTATAGATAGTGACGTTATTCACACTTTCCAGTTCATGTTCCAGTTTTTTACAGAAGGGGCACTCAGGGTCAGAAAACACCACCATTTTGCGCTTGCCATCACCTTTAACCATTTTAATGGCCTGTTCGAAGGGTAATGCACTGAAGTTCACTTTAAACAGTTCACGCATCCGGGCTTCTGTTATGTTGCGCTGGGTTTTTGCTTCTACCAGCGTGCCAACGAAAAGATAGTCTGCTTTTTCATCGGCATAGAGCATCTGACCATCCATCACTACTTCATAAATACCTTTCACTGGTGTTTTGGCTACACTTTTAACATTCGCACCTGCAAAACGCTCTTGCAAGTTCTTTTTGATGGCCGCTTCATCAGCTTGAGCTGAACAGGCCAGTAAGAAAACGGGTAGTGCAATGGCTAATAATTTTTTAAGCATGAAATTTCCTAAATATTAATGATGCATGTAAAAGAAGTTAATTCAGGGCGTGGCGCACGAGCTGATTTTTGATCCATCCCTGTTTGTTCGTCAGTTTCAATCCAACATTCCGCACTTGCCTCAGCAAGTCACTTTCATTATTAAACAGTTTTTGCAATCCATCAGTGACTAGTTGCATCGCTAAAATATCTTCTTTACGTACGCGATCGTAACGCCTCAACAACTGATAATTTCCGCAATCGTGTTGCGGACCACGATCAAGCAGCACTTCTGCCAGTTTCTGCGCGTCATGAAACCCCAGATTGACGCCTTGCCCGGCCAGCGGATGTACATTGTGGGCAGCGTCGCCTATCAATGCAATGCGTGGTTTGACTAAAGAATCTAATCGTAACAGTCGCAGCGGGAATGCAGCGGGCGGTGTCACCAGTTGCATGCTCCCCAAGGCGCTATTACCCGCTTCACGCACCGCATTGCAGAATTCACCTTCAGGCAACACCATCATTGCTTGTGCAGACTCATCCCGAGTAGACCAGACTATGGAGATTTGGTTCTCTGGCAGCGGCAACCATGCTAACACACCGTCGGGACGAAACCATTGCCGGGCGATATTTCCATGATGTTTTTCTGTGGCAAAGTTGGCCACTACGCCCATCTGTTGATAAGGCTTGGGCTTGGCTTCGATGCCCGCTTGAGTGCGCACCCAGGAGTTTGCTCCGTCTGCCGCCACAATTAAATTGGCTTTCAGACTGGTTCCATCCTGCAACTGGAGGGTTGCAAAATCCTCATTGATCTCAAGTGATTCGCAGTTTGCCGGACAAAAAATACGGAGGTTTTCCTGCTCTGCCAGTGCTTGCCATAGTGACTGCTGCAGCAAACGGCTTTCCAGTATGAATGCCAGTTCCGGCATACCTGCTTCGTAAGCGCTGAAATCTAATTGTGCTGAGGCCGCATCGCCGCGAATATGCATGTCGTAAACAGGTGCTACGCGATTAGCATCCAGTGTTTGCCAGATAGCCAACTGGGAAAGAAACTTTACATTCCCCGGGCTGATGGCATAAATCCGGCTGTCCCAGCTTCCATCGTTGGGTGGCTGTTGAGGAACCTGATTTTCGATCAAGGCCAGCTTGAGGCCGCTGCCTTTTAAAGAACGGGCAAAAGCTGCCCCTACTAACCCAGCGCCCACTATGATGATGTCAAATTCCATCTCGCCGTCCGCGCTCATCCCCGTGCCCCGAATATCATTTTTCTTGCGACCAGACTTTTCAACGGGGGCAATAAATCCAATCCGATTAATGCGGCTCCCCTGCTGTGGTGCAACAACGGATTATCATTTGAAAACACCCGCACCAGCGCATCGGTAAATAAAATGCCGCCTGCTGTATCCATTCGCCGTTTGCTACTGTAGTGCGCCAGCATTTCAGCACTGCCAATATTTGACGGTGGTACATGCAGGATTTCTGATGCCAGCTCCCATGCATCACGCAAGCCCAGATTAAACCCCTGCCCTGCAACTGGATGTAACATTTGCGCAGCATTGCCGAGCGCCACTTTGCGCGGGCCTGTTACCGGTTTTGTATAGCTGAGAGTAAGCGGAAAACTGGCGCGGGGACCTGCCTGAACAAAATCGCCTAACCGGTCACCAAAATGGGCGTGCAACCTGTGCATAAACGCTGTGTCATCCAGCTGAAGAATAGCTTCTGCCGCTTCTGGCGTAGCAGTCCATACCAACGCAAAGCCATCTCCCGATGGCAACAATGCCACCGGCCCATCTGGCGTAAAGCGCTCGTAGGCGACTTGTTTATGTGGCAACTCTGTTTTTACCTGGGCCACGACTGCAGTTTGCCGGTAGTCCCTAACATGGCGCTCTGCCCCTGAAACTCCGCTCTGGTTGCGCCCGCCATCGGCAAGCGCCAGTAGCCGCGCTGTCACTTGATGTGATGCGCCCTGAAAATCAAAATCAGCTACGGCATAACTTTGTGTAGCACGGGTTTGGGTAACCTGCGCCCCTGTCAGATAATGCACATTGCTTTGCAGCAAGGCTTCATGTAACGCCTGATCCAGCGCAGCATAGTTCACTACGTAACCCAGCGCAGGAATCCCTTCTTGCTCGGCACTCAAGAGGGAACGCCCAAGCCCGCCTTTATGGGAAATATGAATCGATTCAATAGACGTTGGCTGGGGCAATGCAGACCAGATACCCAGGCGTTCTAAAATCAGTTTGCTGCCGTAAGAGAGCGCGAGAGTACGCGGGTCCGGTTTGCGGCTAAAATCATGGCGCGCTTCGAGCACCATCACCTGCAACCCACTAGCTTTGAGCGCAAGTGCCAAGGTGGCGCCAACCGGCCCACCACCGACGATAAGCACATCTACATGGTCAATCATGTCGCATCAGCGATTCGATTTCGCTGACTGTTTTAGGCGCGGCAGCGGTAAGCACTTCGTTACCCTCTACGGTCACCAATATGTCGTCTTCGATGCGGATCCCGATATTCCAGAATGCTTCCGGCACGTCATCACCCGGCCGTACATAACACCCGGGTTCTACCGTCAAGGCCATGCCGGGTTGCAACTCGCGCCACTTGCCTTCATGTTTATATTCGCCGGCATCATGCACGTCCAGCCCCAGCCAGTGACCGGTTCGATGCATATAGAACCGTTTGTAATCACCTGATTCGATTACGGCATCCACAGTACCTTTGCATAGCCCGAAATCTATCATCCCTTGTGCCAGCACTTTAACTGCTGCCTGATGGGGTTCATCCCAGGTATGGCCGGAGACAGACACGGCAATTGCCGCCGCCTGGGAAGCCAATACCATTTCGTAAAGGTCTTTCTGGGCTGGGCTGAATTTACCGTTCACGGGAAAGGTACGCGTTATATCGGCAGCGTACCCACCCATTTCGCAGCCTGCATCAATCAAAAGCAAATCACCATTATTCAAAGGTGCACTATTGGCTATATAGTGCAGCACACATGCGTTGGCTCCCCCTGCAACGATGGAAGTGTAAGCTGGGGATTCTGCGCCATGACGACGAAATTCATGCATCAATTCAGCTTCTATTTCGTATTCGTTTCGTCCGGCACGTGTTGCCTGCATAGCGCGACTATGAGCACCGGTGGAAATTTCCGCTGCACGGCGCATGAGATGAATTTCTTCCGGCCGCTTAATCAAGCGCATTTCGTCCAGAGGAACCCGTATATCGCGAATTTCCGATGGCGCGACGACGCCGGAGCGCGATTGTTCCCGCACACGATTCAACCACGCTACCATGCGTTCGTCCCAGTGACTATCTACACCAATGCCATAAAACATCGTCGGTTGATCGGCCAGCAATTTTGGCACGAGTTCATCCAGTTTGGAGATGGAATGAGCTTCATCAAATCCAAACGCTTCGCGGGCGGCATCAGGGCCATAGCGGAAACCATCCCAGATTTCGCGCTCCATGTCCTTGTCTCGGCAAAACAAAATGCTTTTGGGTATATCACCCGCCACCAGAACCAACACAGATTCCGGCTCTGCGAACCCTGTCAGATAATAAAAATAACTGTCAAAGCGGAAAGGATAGTGGCTATCCCGATTGCGCAAGCGCTCTGGTGCTGTGGGAATGATGGCGATACCATGACCCATCAGATCGCTCAAATGGTGGCGCCGTTCTTGATAACGCTTTATGTCAGTCATTCCTGATCTTCCTCTTGATCTTCATCCTGGTATTGAGAGTCCAGCAGGGTTGCCCACTGATTTTCCAGTACCTCTAGGGGCGGAACGATCAGGGTATGCAGCCTGATCATCAACTGGCTAAAACTCGCCAATTCACTTCCGCCATCCACATCTTTGGCCGCGCGCTCCAATTGCAACAAACTGTCTCGCAGATTGAAAGAAGAGCCTAATGCATTCTTTACCTGCTCACGGGGATGGGGGATCCATTCCCTGTCAGCGGCCAGAGATTTCAGTTTCTCGCCTAAATCCAGCGTTTTTTTGCGCAATTTCCCCATCGCGCCCAGCCTTGAGGATTTGACATCCCCCCAGACGGTTAATTCCATCAACGCAAGCCAGGCCTGCTTCAGATCATTGGCCCATTGTGGATCCAGTGTCACCGATTTTTTTACGGCTTCAGCGTCCATGCAACGACTCATCCAATTGTTTCAACCGCTCAGGCGTGCCGACGTCTATCCAGCGTCCCGCATAATACTCACCACTGACTTTGCCAGATGCCATGGCCGCGCGCAACAAGGGTGCCAGTTTCGCCTTGCTACCGCGTACTATCCCCTCAAACAACTCTGGCGAATACACACCTATGCCGCTAAACGTCAACATGGTTTCACAGGTTTCCACCACTGTATCCCTCAGCAGCCCAAAATCGCCAGTGCCATTATGGGCCGGGTTTTCTACCAGAACCAGATGTGCCAGTTGCCCGCTATTACTTAACACTTGCGTATTGTACCTTGCTGCTGCATTTGAAAAATCATAGTCGCAGAAAATATCCCCGTTCACTACCAGAAAAGGGGCTTCCCCTAACAGAGGTAAGGCATTGGCAATGCCACCCGCTGTTTCCAGTGCCTCCGCTTCCGGGGAATAGCGAATACTCACCCCGAAACGACTGCCATCTCCCAGACTGGCTTCAATTTGCCCGCCAAGATGAGCATGATTGATCACCAGCTCCCTGAATCCCACTTTAGCCAGCCTTTCAATATGCCAAACGATGAGCGGCTTACCACCCACTTTCAGCAATGGCTTGGGCGTAGTGTCAGTCAAAGGTCGCATGCGCTCCCCCCGCCCGGCGGCAAGAATCATGGCCTTCAATTGAAGGCACCATATAAGAAAAAGCAGCCCATCAGAAACTATACCCTACACTGATTTCAGATGCGCCTTCCAGCTTATCCAGTAACCTGACTAATGGCACCAGCTCACGATACCGCGTACATGCCTTGCGTAAATAGTCGGCCACGAGCGGCATATCCTTGATATAGCCATCTTTGCCATCACGGTGGAATAGCCGTGCAAAAATCCCTAATACTTTGATATGACGTTGCACACCCATCCACTCAAAATCACGATAAAACTCTGCAAAATCCTGCTGCACGGGTAAACCCGCTTTCCTGGCTTTTTCCCAATAGCGGATCACCCAATCCAGAACCTGTGCTTCTTCCCACTGGATATAAGCATCTTTAAACAAAGACACCAGATCGTAAGTAATGGGGCCATAGACTGCATCCTGAAAATCCAGTATGCCGGGATTGGGTTTGCTCACCATCAAATTACGCGAGTGGTAATCCCGATGCACAAACACTTTCCCTTGCGCCAGGTTGTTACGCAGCACACTCTCAAAAACAGTATTCAGCACTGCATTTTCTTCATCGCCAAGCACGTGCTGCAAATGCTTGGCGATATACCACTCTGGCAGCAAATTCATTTCACGCGTCAACAATGCCGCATCATATTCGGGCAGCACGTTGGGGCGGCTTCCCTTTTGAATCTGAATCAGCGCATCAATGGCATCCCCATACAAATCATCCGCATTTTCATCATTCAGGACCGAAAGATAAGTCGCATTCCCCAGATCCGTCAGCAACAAAAAGCCTTGCTCCAGATCCTGCGCCAAAACTTCCGGCACATTCACGCCCGTCTCGCCGAAAAGTCTGGATACAGCAATAAATGGCTTGCAATCCTCGTGCGATGGTGGCGCATCCATCAAAATATAGGTCTTTTCTGCTACCGTAGCACGAAAATAATGTCGAAAGCTGGCATCGGCTGAAGCCACTTCCAGCCTTGCTGTAGCGTTGGGGAATTGTTTTTGCAACCATTCCTGGCGCATATTTGTGCGTATCAAAAGAAGTACCTGCATTGCTTAAATGTTAGAATTATGCGATTTTATCATTTATCCTTGCTTAACTAACAATAATGCAAACTATCCGTTTAACACCCATTGCACTGGCTCTGCTATATCTGTATCCGACAAGCGTCCTGTCTGCAACCAATTTGCCACTACTCAAAGTTGACCCTGCATTATTGCAGGTGGCAGAACCCACTGCGCAAACGAAAAAAACACCTGACCCCAGCAATGCTGGCAAGCAGCCGGTTTCAGTCAAACCAGCAAGTACAGATAGTACAAGCACAGCAGCAACTGCATCACCCGCAAAACCATTACAAACAGATACGGTTGTTGGCCCATCACCCAAAACCACACCACTATCCCTTGACCCGGCAAATGCCCCCATTATTCTCGATGCAGACCAAATAAAGGGTCACCAGGATCAGGAAGTAGAAGCGTTTGGCAATGTTGAAATGCAGAAATATGATAAGGCGCTGTTCGCAGAACACCTGACTTATACCCAGCCAACTGATGAACTGTTTGCCGAAAAAAATGTGCGGATTGAGCAAAAAGGGAACATTGTGACCGGGCCAGAACTGAAACTGAAACTGGACACCAATGTGGGTTACATGGAAAAACCGGCTTATGAACTGGCCGTTACCCATGCAAGGGGAACCGGAGAAAGACTGGAATTTCAGGGAGAAGATAAATACCAGATAAAAGATGCGTCTTACACCACTTGCCCCGTGGGGCAGGATGACTGGTTTATCCATGCCGGCAACCTCGACCTGGATCGCACTACGCAAATCGGCACCGCGCATCATGCTTACATAGAATTTAAAGGCGTCCCCATATTGTATACTCCCTGGCTGGAGTTTCCCCTGAACAATCAGCGGAAATCCGGCTTGCTTACCCCTAGTTTTGGAAGCAGTGGCAATAGCGGGCTGGAAATCACGACGCCTTATTACTGGAATATTGCCCCAAATTACGATTTAACTTTAAGCCCACGTCTCTTATCCAAACGAGGCTTGCAGGTTGGGTCTGAATTTCGTTATCTGCAGCCCACTTACGCCGGTACGGCACAGTTTGAATATTTACCAAATGACCGTGTAGCGAATATCAATCGATATGCGCTGAACCTTCAGCACGCACAAAACTTTGCTTACAACTGGTCAGGCAGCCTCAATATACAAAAAGTGTCAGATGATAACTACTTCCGCGACTTAAGTACCCGATTAACGAATACCACGCAAACCAACTTGCCAAGAGAAGGGGTATTAAGCTACAACGGTGGCGGTTGGTGGGGCTTTTCTGCACGCGTACAACGTTTCCAGACATTACAAGATCCGCTTGCTCCAATCGTCCAGCCGTATCATCGCACTCCGCAATTGACGCTGACAGCATTGAAACAGGATATCTATGGCACCGACATCGGGCTGACCAGCGAGTTTGTCAATTTCAACAATCCTGCGCCGACGGCTCTACAGCCAGACGGAAAGCGCTTTACCATTTATCCGAGCATCAGCTTGCCTTTAAACAACAGCTTTGCTTACATTACACCCAAGATAGGGGTGCATTACACTCATTACACCTTGGACAAAAACCAGACATCTTTCCCGGACTCGACACGTACAGTACCTATTATCAGCGTAGACAGCGGCATGGTGTTTGAACGCGACGCCAACTTTTTGGATAAAGCTTATCTGCAAACGCTGGAACCGCGACTTTATTATCTGCGTGTTCCTTATCGCGACCAGAGCCAGATTCCCAATTTTGATTCAGGGATTGCCGACTTTAACTTTGCCCAGATTTTCTCCGAAAATCAGTTTACCGGTGGCGACCGCATCAGCGATGCCAATCAGCTGACCACGGCACTTACCACACGTTTAATAGAACCAGAAACCGGATTTGAACGCGTAAGGGCTGCGATCGGTCAGCGCTTTTACTTTAACGAGCAACAAGTTACGCTGAATGCACCCGCACGCAACACCAAAACATCGGATTTTCTGGCCGCGCTGAGCGCTCAGATTTCACCTGCCTGGTCTTTGGATGCCGGCTGGCAATACAACCCCAATCAGCATCTGACTCAGAAATCCAGTTTCAGCACACGCTACCGGCCGGAGCCTGGCAAGGTTATCAACATGTCTTATCGATTTACGCGTGACAGCCTGAAACAAATAGATCTTTCTACGCAATGGCCGTTGAGCGGAAATATTTCCGGATTGGCGCGTTTGAATTACTCCCTGCTTGACAGTACCATTGTGGAAGGGCTTGCCGGCATTGAATATAATGCAGGTTGCTGGGCGTTCAGAGTCGTGGCACACCGCATAGCAACAGCCACGGCACAGTCTTCCAACTCGATTTTCCTGCAACTGGAATTGAACGGCGTAAGCCGTTTAGGGTCCAATCCGCTGGATACACTAAAGCAAAACATATCTGGTTATACCAAAACAAATGAATAAACCAGTATGTCATCCTCACTATTTTCATTAAAGACTAAATCATGAATTCAGTTACAAAACACACGTCCACCAAGCTCATCACAGCATTAGGTATTGTGCTGGCTTCCATGGCCTGCACTACTGATTTGGCTCAGGCAGCAACAAGCACCCTGACCCCGGCCACCACACTTTCACCTCAGAAAATTGAGCCTATTGACCACATCGTTGCAGTCGTCAACGATGAAGTGATTACACAATTTGAACTGGATGACCGTTTAAACAAGGTAATGCTGCAACTAAAGCAGAAAGGCACTCCCTTGCCTCCCCAGCAAATACTGGAAAAACAATTACTGGAACGCATGATCAATGACCGCGTGCAGCTTCAATTCGCCAAACAGACTGGCATTCGCGTAGACGATGCGCAATTGGACAAGGCATTACAGCGCATTGCTGAAGAAAACAAATTAAACCCTTCACAATTTCGTGCCGCGCTGGAAAAAGATGGATTGAAATTCAGCAAATTCCGTGAAGATATCCGCAACGAGATCATTCTTTCTAGACTGCGGGAGCGTGATGTAGACAACCGGATCAACGTTACCGATGGCGAGGTTGCAAACTTTCTGAGTACACAAAGCACAGCAGATAAGAATGAAGAATACAACCTGGGTTACATTCAAATCCGCGTGCCGGAGCAGGCTAGCCCGGAACAAATCGATGCCAAGCGCGCACGCGCAGAACAGGCATTAAAAGAGCTAAAGAGCGGCGCAGACTTCCGCCAGGTTTCAGCCAGTTATTCCGATGCCGCCAATGCCATGGAAGGGGGCATGTTAGGCTGGCGTAATTCCGGTCAGTTACCCGGTTTATTTGTCGATGCAATCAAATCGCTGCAACCCGGTGAAACCACTTCTGTTTTGCACAGCCCTAATGGTTTCCATATTCTGAAGGTCCTGGATAAACGCGGCAAAGATACGCCGATGGTGATCAGCCAGACCCACGCACAACATATTTTGATTAAAACCAATGAACTGGTTTCCGAAACAGATGCCAAAAATCGACTCAATCAGCTTAAGGAGCGCATTGATAACGGTGCAAACTTTGCCGAGCTGGCAAAACAGCATTCAGATGATGGCAGTGCCTCAAAAGGTGGAGATTTGGGCTGGCTATCTCCGGGAGATACTGTTCCTGAGTTTGAACGTGCCATGGATGCGCTTAAGCCAGGGCAAGTAAGCAAACCGGTACAATCACAGTTTGGCTGGCACCTGATCAAAGTGCTGGAGCGCCGGAATAAAGACGTGTCGGAAGAAAGCCAAAAACTCATGGCTCGCCAGGCAATACGCGCTCGAAAATCAGACGAGGCCTACCAGGATTTTGTTCGCCAGATGAGAGATCAGGCCTACGTTGAAAACCGTCTGGAAGAAAAATAATAAATTTATCATTCCGTAAATAGCCTTTTGCTATTTACGGTGTAAAGTGACCGTGTGCCATGCATGCAGATCAAGTTCCAGAATGATGATAACAACTGCTCCCATGCTGATCATTCCCAGACAACAACTTCAAGGTTCATAGTTCATGTCTAAGCCCACTTCCATTCCAACGATAGCGCTCACTGCAGGCGAACCCGCAGGTATTGGACCGGATTTATGCGTCATGCTGGCACAACATACCATACCGGCCCGCATTGTTGTTATCGCAGATAAAGACTTACTTAAAACACGGGCCGCCCAGCTGAATTTACAGATCAATCTAATTGATTTTGACCAAACCACCCCTGTTACCCCTGCCCAAGCCGGTACACTGTATGTACTCGACCATACCTTGACCGTACCAGCAGCACCTGGCATTTTACAGCCGGTCAATAGCAACTATGTACTGGAAACTCTGCGCAGCGCGATCTCTGGTTGCCTGACCGGCACATTTGATGCCATGGTGACCGCGCCAGTCCACAAAGGGGTCATCAACGATGCGGGTTTCCCTTTTACTGGCCATACCGAATATCTGGCAGAGCACACCAACACCCCTCAAGTAGTCATGATGCTGGTGGGAGGCGGACTGCGAGTCGCCCTGGCTACCACTCATCTGGCTCTGAATGAAGTGGCAGCCGCTATCACCCATGACAGTCTTCTGGATACCCTGCGCATCCTGCACCATGATCTGCAAAACCGCTTTGGGCTGCCTCACCCACGCATACTGGTGGCAGGATTGAATCCCCATGCAGGGGAATCGGGCCATCTGGGACATGAAGAAATCGACATCATCATTCCTGCCCTGAACCAGTTGCGCGAAGAGGGAATCGATGTTCGCGGCCCCTATCCCGCAGACACCTTGTTTACGCCAACGTATTTGAAAGATGCCGATTGCGTCTTTGCCATGTACCACGACCAAGGGTTACCGGTTTTAAAATATGCCAGTTTTGGGGAAGGGGTGAATGTCACGCTGGGATTGCCCATCATCCGCACTTCGGTAGACCACGGCACCGCGCTGGATAAGGCAGGTACTGGCCAGATTGAAAGCGGCAGTTTGCTGGCAGCAATTCAAATGGCCATAACAATGATAAACTGCACTCCTGATTAACAGCAGTATCTTCACTATGTCTTCCCACATTCCTCGCAAACGTTTCGGACAAAACTTCCTGGTTGACTCACGAGTCATACGGGACATTATTTTTGCCATCGGGCCGAAAGAAAATGATGTGATGGTTGAAATCGGCCCCGGCCTGGGCGCATTGACCCGCCCGTTGCTGGAAAAACTTCAACATCTGCATGTGGTGGAAATTGACCGTGACATTGTGAAACGTCTGCATGACGAGTTTACACCGGACCGCCTGACTATTCATGAAATGGATGCATTACGCTTCGATTTTTCCAGCATTGGCGAACGCTTTCGGGTTGTTGGCAATCTGCCCTACAACATATCCACACCCTTATTGTTCCATCTCAGCCAATTCAACGCGAACCTGATCGACTTGCACTTCATGCTCCAGAAAGAAGTGGTTGAACGTATGGTGGCGGTACCTGGCAGCAAAGACTACGGCAGACTCTCTGTCATGCTGCAATATTGCTTTGCAATGGAATACCTGTTTACCGTCCCTCCGGATGCTTTCCGGCCAGCGCCAAAAGTTGAATCGGCAATCGTCCGTTTAATTCCTTTTCCTGCTCCAGAACATCCGGTGCAAGACGAATCCCTGTTTGCCAAAATAGTCGCTGCCGGCTTTGGACAGCGAAGAAAAACGCTGCGCAACACCCTGCATGAATTCCTGTCACCAGACGACTTTACACAACTCGCAATCGACCCCCAGCTACGCGCAGAAAACTTATCCGTAGAAGCCTTCGCGCGTATCGCCAATTATTGTTCAAACAGACAGCAAGCAAAATAATAAAGAACCAGTTGACAGCACTTGCCAGACTTTCTTGATATAGCAGACAGACCAGGCTTGTAATAATGTCTGTTTCATAGAAGAATAGACGATTAACAAAATAAAACAACGGAATCCGTAACAATGTCCTTGATTGAAACCGCCGCCTCCAGCCTCCAGGCTCTCGAACTGGAAGCCACCAAAGTAGAAGGTTTTCCGGTACTGAACCTTACTGTAAAAATCCCCAATGGCAAACTGGATATATTTATTCATGCCCATGAAGACACCCAGCGACTATTGACTTACGCGCGTCCTCAAGGCCTTGTGATTCGCCATCCCGACATCCCCAACATTGCCGATTTTATCAACAGGGCGAATTATGGTCTGCCCTTGGGTAATTTTGAACTGGACATGAACGATGGTGAAATTAACTTCAAAAACAGCATTGATGTTGCAGGTGGCGTTTTAACCAATCAAATGGTGGAAACTTTGGTAAAATTCTCAATTGAGTGTGTAAACCATTACCTGCCCGGCTTAAAAGCCGTGCTTGAAGGGCAGCCATCTAAACAAGCCATTGAGGCAATAGACGGCCCAAGCAAGATTCGTATTGTATAACCCTAAACAAATATAACGATAATAATCCCGCCAAGGGGGAGAAAAGACAAAATGAATGAGGTCTGCACCCTCACAGGGGCAACCCCGGTTTCTGAAGCAGATGAACTGGAGTTACATAAACGGTACCTTAAGGCATTGGGTATCGTCGCCGGCCTATTGCTGGAAGAAACCAGCGAGCAGAATCTGACTGAAGTACTGCGTCTGCTCACCGAAACAACTTGTGTCAATCGTAGCGCACTTTTCCTGAACAAACATGATGAAGGTATCGCAGTCAGCGCAAAACTCCACTGTACCTGGTCATCAGCGGAAGCCGTCAGCAGCCTGGCAGAGTTTAGCGAATTTCGAGAAATCCAATATATCGACTATCCGCTTCTTTCCGACACCTTGCACGTTGGCATGGTATTTTCAAAAAACCTTTCTGAACTCCCTCAGGAAGAGGCAGCGCTTTTTGCACGGCACCAAATCCACACAGTTCTGTGCATTCCGCTCCTGGTACAAGGTGAAACGGAAGGTTTTATCGGATTATTCTGCCATAAAACGCGCAGCTGGCAACCAGTAGAAATAAACGTACTCTGCGCTGTTGCCAACAGCCTTGCCCTGGCCTTGGCTCGCAAACGTGCCGAAATCAACCTGGAAGTAACAACCGGCCGTCTTAAAGCATTGGTTGGCGCCACTGAAGACATGGTGATTGAATTCGATCATAAAAACCATATTCTCAACACCTGGATTGACAGCCGTACTTTCTCGCTGGCACTGGATGCCGACCTGGCCGGGAAAACATTGAGTCAAGCACTCCCCCCCGAAATGGCAAAAGCAATCCAGCGCGCCACACCCAGAGTCCTTTCCAGTAGCCAGCGTGAAACATTTGAATTCACGCTCAGGATTAATGACGAAGACCGTTTTTTCCTGGGGCGCCTGCAAATGCTGCCTTCCGAATCAGGGCAATCCCGCAACATTGTGGCATTGATTCGGGACATTACCGAACTGATGCAGGAAGAGGCCCAGCGTTTGTCCATGCTGGAAACACTCAATCTGCTGGAAGAAGCCATTCTGGATTTATCACTGGAGGGAAAACTGCTCAACTTCAGTGCTGCATGGAGCAAGTTACTCGACACACCAGCAGACGAAACAGGGCAATACATAGGTAAGCTTTTACTCGACTATGTGATTGAAGATGATCGCCCAACGCTGCAATCAGTCATTCAGGAACTGGTTTCAGGAAAAAAACACGCCAATATTGTCCGTTTCCGTCTGATTCACAATAAAGATGAGCCAGTATGGATCGAAGCAAACTTGCTAGCCCACCGCTCCCCTCAGGGAATAATTACTGCACTGCGCGGTGTACTGCGGGACATCACCACCAGTTATTTACAGGAAAAACGTATCACGCAACTGGCGCTGCACGATGCGCTTACCCAACTCCCCAACCGAATCTTGCTGGAAGACCATCTGCATCAGGCCATTGCGCGGGCTCAGCGCAGCAATTCCAAAGTGGCCATGGGGTTTATAGATCTGGATCATTTCAAGCACATCAATGACACGCTGGGGCACAAAGCAGGCGACACAGTACTGGTTACATTAAGTAAGCGCTTACAAGCCGTATTACGTGGTATAGACACGCTTTCTCGCTGGGGAGGAGACGAATTTGTTGTGTTGTTGCCAGATGCCAACAACGAAGGTGATATTCGGAGAATTGCGGAGCGCTTGCGTGAAGCAGCACGGGAAAGTATTGATCTGGATGGCGTGGAAACAAAGCTCACGATCAGTATCGGGTTTGCCGTTTATCCGGATGATGCCAATAGCGCTGAAACGCTTATGAGCGTGGCGGACCACACTATGTTCCACGCAAAAAGCGTGGGACGAAATAATGTGCAATTTTTTCAGGATATCCATAACAAGTCACTGGATAAAGAAAATGTGTTATTGCAGACCCGCCTCAGCCGCGCAATTCACGAAAAAACACTCCAGGTTTTCTATCAGCCGATATTCGATGCCGGTACGGGACAAGTCGTCTCTCTGGAAGCATTGGCCCGGTGGCATGACGAACAAAATGGCTGGATCGGTCCGGATATCTTCATTCCAATGGCAGAGCACCTGGGCATCATTCATGAACTGGGCGAGCAAATTTTCGACCATACATTAGAGCGGCTTAAAGGGTGGCGCGAATCCAATCTGCCGGTACAGGCCTCTGTCAACATTTCGCGCGCGCAATTATTTGCACCCGCGTTTGTAGAAAAACTGAAGCAAAAAGTAGCCCAATATGGTTTAACCCCGCAGGATCTCGTACTTGAAATTACTGAAAGCGTGGCATTGCTTGATCTTTCTTACGAATCCAGGCGCCTGAACGAACTGCATGACGCTGGATTTACTATTGCCATTGATGATTTTGGAACCGGCTATTCTGCCTTGTCCCAATTACATTCGATGCCGGTAGACATCCTCAAAATCGACACTTCCTTTACATCCCGGCTCAATACAGAAGATGGTCGGCGTATTGTCCAGGCCATTGTGCAAATGGCGGATGCACTCAGCCTGAAAATGATTGTGGAAGGGGTGGAAAACGCTGAAACCGCGCATTACCTGCAAACACTAGGGGTAACGCATATGCAGGGCAACTATTTCAGCGAAGCGTTGCCAGCGGGTCTGTGCCAGATGGTACTGGAAGCCAGTCCCAGTTTATTTTAGTCACTCGATCAATTCACAGTGATAGCTGCTCATGCCCAGTAATTAAATAACTGGGCAGTTCAGTCCACGCTATTGCTTCTTCTGGATAAACTCTATTTTGTAGCCATCGACACCTGCAAGTATCACTTAATGGACATTCAGTATTTAACAAAAAATCAATAAGTTACAAAGAAATACACTGTCCATCATTTCATTCAAATTGATGAACAATTCAGTATAATCTGTCCATCATTTAATTTTGTTACTTAG
This sequence comes from Sulfurirhabdus sp., assembly GCA_043759595.1. Taxonomy (GTDB): domain Bacteria; phylum Pseudomonadota; class Gammaproteobacteria; order Burkholderiales; family SMCO01; genus Sulfurirhabdus. Next base: position 45,484 of record JAYVLG010000071.1, read on the forward strand.
ACTTTGTAAGCAATTTCTACTGTTTTGGTTGCGATCCAATCGATACAGCATACCTGTTTTTCTAGAAAATCAGCACATTGGAAAACCCACATAACCCGCATGCAAGTTGCGCCACTTACTGTCTGAGTGTACGTGATTGTTATTTGCTATGTTATGCATGTAAAAGCAAATCGACATGAAGATGATTTACCGACAACACATAATTTAGAATGCCGGCACGTTGATGCTCGTTTGTTGAACTTAAATACGAGCTTACAAACTCTTGAAGCTTACTAGGAATGATTTCCAATAAATTTTGAGATATACGGATATTAAAAGCTGTAACGCTAACATCGGGTCCTTCTTGCTTTTTGGCATTCAACGGAAGCCCGGATTTCTCTGAAGCCACTTGAGTAAGCGCCAGCTGTATTTTTAGTTCTTCAGGATCGTTACCTGATATGAGAATATCATCCATATATACACTCACTGCAAAGTTTTTTTGCTTTGCGAGACGCGACAAATGGCGACCTAATGCGCTCTTACTCAGACAAACTGAGGCAATAATTGGTGATTGAACAAATCCAAAAGGCAGGATATATTTGACTACGGCTGACTCTGGTAAGCGTGCCGTTGATTCTACAGCTATTTCTCTGGCTTTTTCGTAAGAAATATGTTCTTTGAGGCTACGAGTAACCCTACTTCTATTTATCTGACCGAAAAAATTTTGAATATCCAGATGAATAAAATATTTATTTTTTAAGTGTTTTTGAAGAGCTCTTATATGGCCGCCTCTTCTTAAGTGGTAGTAGTGCTCTGGTGCGTGCCACCTATCTTCAATTTGTTGTTTTACAAGTAGGCCTTTGTTAATCGTTTCTTCTGTGGGGACGAATAACCAAACACCTTCCCTTATCTGGAACTTAGAGTTCCATCTCTCACGGGAAAGCATGACGGAAAAAATGTGATTGTCGGTAGTTAAATATCATGTTCAGAAGCGTCAGGATTCCCTGCGTTAACTTGACTATCAAAATAGCAAGTTTCACGTGCTTCAGAACTAAGCGATAATTATCATCATGCATATAATTACCTCCTCATCAAAAATATCCGGCGTACCTAGCGCAAAGCGCATGATTATAAAACCAACAGCGAGGCGAGTATGAGTAATATAAGATACCCAAAGACGTCTCATGTATATCACCTAGTGACATTGATGAGGATAGGCGAGGAAGCCGCCTATCGCCGGACCACGTAACTTTAATCCTGAACTAACGCTCTTGCAACAATTTTTCTCCAAAATTTATATCCGCTTCTTTTCACCATAAGACGGGTTGGTTCAATTTAGAAGAAGATTTGTGTTTGCCTGCAGTGATAATCGCTCTTGTCACTCTGAATCGCCTCTATTTTAATAGGCATCTCTGAATCGTGCCTTATGCCATGCCCCACAATTTAATTTTTAAATGTAGAACGAAATATTTATATCAAGCTGAAATCCGATTACTTGGCAAATTGGTTGGATCGTTGATTACTGGCTTTAATTGATATTTTTTATCGAATGAAAAGCTACTAGCGCAAACCTGATTTTATTTTCCATCTGAAGAACTTCCTCTTCTATTTCCTCTACTAATCAAATAATCAAAAGTCATGACTATACATACAAAATAGTAATTACTAATAATATCAGATAGTTACAGTTGAATTAAAATTTTCATTGTGGTATTATTGAATGAGCTTAATAACTGGCTTCTGAAATTCAGATTGGGTTCAGTATAATGGACCCCTTAGTCAAGACAATAAAGCATCGAGTTTAAGAGGGTAACCTTTCACATGCAGCGGAATGGCGCTGCCCCAGTTTTGTTTCTGTATT